>NZ_CAWUDO010000059.1:0-52999 GCF_963920935.1 Nostoc sp. CCY 9925
GGGGCTGGGGGGTTAGGTTTTGCGTTAGCTTTTCCACATGACGTGAAAAGTCAGGGGAGTGCGCGAGATGCAAAGACGCGGGAACACAAAGAAAAACAAATTACTAATGACTAAAAACTAAAGAAAACGCACAATATTTTTAGGAGGAATAGCGGTGTCAATACAATTGGCAGAATCTGATTTTCAAATATTAGGATGTTTTTCTGTTATGTCCCAGCTACGTCCTCACCTTCAGGAGGCTAAGTTTATAGAACAAGTTCGATATCAGATGAAAGAAGGATATCGAATTGCATTCTTGGAAATAGAGGAGCAAACTCTAGCCGTTGCTGGATTTCGCATTTCGACATGTTTATCATCAGGTAAATTTTTATATATTGATGATTTAGTTGTTGATGAGTGGAAGCGATCGCAAAATTATGGTCAACAGTTATTTCAGTGGCTAATTGAATATGCAACAAATAACGACTGTGAAAAACTGAGTCTTGATTCTGGTGTTCAGCGATTTGAAGCTCACAGGTTTTATCTCATGCAGCGTATGAGTATTACAAGTCATCACTTTTCAATAGAGTTGTAGCAATGATGAGTGTGAAAAATGAACTTTTTTGGTATGACGGCAAATTAATTCACTCTCAAATTCTGGAATTAAATATTAACGATCCAGGTTTACTTTATGGGGCAACCGTTTTTACAACTTTGCGAGTTTATGAGAATTCTCTAGATAATAATTTAACTAATTGGCAAGCACATTGCGATCGCCTACTTTTCTCAATCCAATCTTTTGGCTGGCAACAACCCAATTGGCAGCGTGTACGCCAAGGTGCCCAAGTTCTTCTCCCACACTTTCCCGTTCTCAGAATTACTCTGTTCCCTGATGGACGAGAGTGGATAATTGGCAGATTCTTACCACTAGATTTGACAGAAAAACAAAAAAATGGTATTGCGTGCTGCGTTGCCAGTTCGGAATTTTCTCGCTCTCTGCCTTCTCATAAAACTGGAAATTACCTGAGTGCTTGGTTAGCAAAAACCAGCTCAAATGCTCAAGAAGCAATATTAGTAGATACTCAAGGAAATTGGTTAGAAACCAGCACAGGTAACCTCTTCGGGTGGTGTGATGGTAGTTGGTGGACGCCGCCAATAAAGGCTGGAATTTTGCCCGGAATATTGCGATCGCAACTTGTAAATTACTTGCAAAACCAGCAACAACCAATACAGGAAGAACCTTGGAATGTAGAGCTAGTCCAGAGATTTAAAGCGATCGCCTACACTAATAGTGTGGTAGAGATTATCCCCATTCATACCGTTCATCAGCCAGCAGGATCGCTACAATATAATCCACACCATCCTAGTTTTGAGCAAATAAGGGGGCTTTTTTTAGCATGACAGCCACGCCATTCTGTTATATCTTAAGATAAGTTAACATAATTCTTAATAATGACCTCTCCGCTCACAGACAGCACTCGCTACGCGATGGCGCGAAAAATACAGGAGGATAGACCTTAGTGAATAAAAGATGGAGAAACGCAGGGCTGTACGCGCTGCTATTTATTGTTGTCATTGCCCTGGGTACAGCATTTTTTGACAAACAACCCCAAAGCAGAGAGACATGGCGATACAGCCGCTTTATTCAAGAAGTTGAACAAGGCAGAGTAGAAAAAGTCAGTCTGAGTGCAGACCGTTCTACAGCATTGGTTACACCCAAATACGACCCAAATAAACGGTTGGTAACCTTGGTCAACGACCCAGATTTAATCAATACTTTGACATCAAAAGGCGTTGATATTTCAGTTTTGCCCCAAACCGATGAAGGATTTTGGTTTAAGGCACTGAGCAGCTTATTTTTCCCTGTATTGCTTTTGGTTGGCTTATTCTTCTTACTACGTCGCGCTCAAAGTGGCCCCGGTAGCCAAGCGATGAACTTTGGCAAATCCAAAGCCAGAGTCCAAATGGAACCCCAAACTCAGGTGACATTTGGTGATGTAGCTGGTATTGACCAAGCCAAATTGGAATTAAACGAAGTCGTAGACTTTTTGAAAAACGCCGATCGCTTTACTGCCGTTGGTGCAAAAATTCCTAAAGGTGTACTGTTAGTTGGCCCTCCTGGTACAGGTAAAACCCTCCTCGCTCGTGCCGTAGCTGGTGAAGCGGGTGTACCTTTCTTCTCAATCTCCGGTTCGGAATTTGTGGAAATGTTCGTGGGTGTCGGTGCGTCCCGCGTCCGCGACTTATTTGAACAAGCCAAATCTAATGCTCCCTGTATCGTGTTCATCGATGAAATTGACGCTGTAGGTCGTCAGCGGGGTGCCGGTTTAGGTGGTGGTAACGATGAACGGGAACAAACCCTCAACCAGCTGCTTACAGAAATGGACGGCTTTGAAGGTAACACCGGCATCATCATTATTGCTGCTACTAACCGTCCTGATGTTCTAGATGCAGCACTGTTGCGTCCTGGTCGTTTTGACCGTCAAGTGGTGGTAGACCGTCCCGACTATTCTGGACGCAGCGAAATCCTCAAGGTACATGCCCGTGGCAAAACCTTGGCGAAAGATGTGGACTTAGATAAAATCGCCCGTCGTACCCCTGGATTTACCGGTGCAGATTTATCCAACTTGTTAAACGAAGCCGCAATTTTGGCAGCACGGCGGAATTTAACTGAGATTTCCATGGATGAAATCAACGATGCCATCGACCGCGTATTAGCTGGGCCAGAAAAGAAAGACCGGGTAATGAGCGAAAAGCGCAAGACCTTGGTAGCATATCACGAAGCTGGTCACGCCTTAGTTGGTGCTTTGATGCCCGACTATGACCCAGTACAAAAAATTAGCATCATCCCACGTGGTCGTGCAGGTGGTTTAACTTGGTTTACTCCCAGTGAAGACCGTATGGACACCGGCTTATACAGCCGCGCTTATCTGGAAAATCAGATGGCTGTGGCTTTGGGCGGACGCATCGCCGAAGAATTAATCTTTGGTGAAGAAGAAGTTACCACCGGCGCTTCCAACGACTTGCAACAAGTAGCCCGTGTTGCGCGTCAGATGATTACTCGATTTGGTATGAGCGATCGCTTGGGTCCAGTCGCCCTCGGCCGTCAGCAAGGTAACATGTTCCTGGGACGAGATATCATGTCAGAGCGTGATTTCTCTGAAGAAACCGCCGCTGCTATTGATGAAGAAGTCCGCAAACTTGTCGATGTAGCTTATACACGCGCTAAAGAAGTGTTAGTTGGCAACCGTCACATTCTAGATCAATTAGCACAAATGCTGGTTGATAAAGAAACAGTAGATGCTGAAGAATTGCAAGAAATTCTGGCAAATAATGATGTTAAAACTGCTGCGTTTGCCTAAGTAATTAGAAGCTATAAATATAGAAGTTATGAGTTAACAATAATTCCTGACTTCTAACTTTAAAAAATCGGGGTAATTCTGGAATTTTTCAGAATTGCCCCGCTTTTTTAACAATAATAATCGCAAGCGATCGCCCAATACCGTTCAGTTAAGGAAATTAATCTGTTAAGGGAGGCAGGGGAGGCAGGAGGCAGGAGGCAGGGGGCAGGAGGCAGGAGGCAGGGGAGGCAGGGGAGGAAAAAAAGTTTAACACCAAGCGTATTGAGCGATCGCCAAGCTCTAAGTAAGTATACATAACTAAATGTAAAATACAAAAGTTTAAAACCCCAATAAAAACTGCCTCCTGCCCCCTGCCTCCTGCCTCCTAAATAGTGCCGAAAGTAACACCCTGTTGTTTGAGCCACTTACGATATGCAATAGAATAGCGATCGCTCGGTAAATGCACTTCTGCTTGCAAATCCAAAGGTAAGCGTCGGGGTTGCTGGGACTCGACAATGGCAATATCTTGACTAGCAACTTGATTTTGAATATCTAGATAGACTTCCACTGGAACTTCACGGGCGCTGTTTACCATTAACCAATATTGCGCCATGCACTCATCTTCATCGATTGGCGTAATTGTATAGAAGACATTTAAACGGCGATCTCCAGGGCCGAGTTTAAAGTATGCCACTAGCGGACGCAAGATGCGGTAATCGTAAGTG
Source organism: Nostoc sp. CCY 9925 (assembly GCF_963920935.1). NCBI lineage: Bacteria > Bacillati > Cyanobacteriota > Cyanophyceae > Nostocales > Nostocaceae > Nostoc > Nostoc sp. CCY 9925. Next base: position 4,046 of record NZ_CAWUDO010000059.1, read on the forward strand.
TTGAAAATCAGTGGTGCTTGGTGAGGATTACGCGAATTAAAATCTAGTTCCCATAAACCACATTTGAAACTAATGCCATCTGGAAGACACTCTAATTCATAGTGCGTCAACTCAGGACGACTGGCGTGGGCAAATAATCCCGAATGCATAATTGGGAAGTGTGCCGGATCGATAAAATTTTCCAGCGCCCGCAGAGGGCTAGAGTGATAGTGGTAGGGGCCGCAGAAAATCTTGCGATACACCGGATCGTCCCACTCAGAAAACGGAGCTATATCTTGTTTTGGTGTCCCTAAACAAACCCAGAGCAGATCGTAACGCTCTTGAACTTGGTAAGTTTTAACACAAGCTTGTGTCGGGGGCGATTGGTCTGGATTAGCTGGAAGTAGTACGCATTTCCCCTGGCTGTTAAAGGCTAAGCCGTGGTAAGGGCAAACAAGTGTCTCTTTATTGACATATCCCAGAGAAAGACGAGCGCCACGATGAGGGCAAAGGTCTTGCCAAGCTAAGACTTTCTCGCCATTATGCCAGAGTACTAGATCTGAGCCTAATAAGCGTTTGTGTAGGACTGTTCCAGGTTGGAGGTCTTGCGATCGCGCTATTACATGCCAATCATTCAGCAAAATCTGGTCTTGCACCATGAGTATCAACACCCATCAGGTCAAATACCTATATCTTAATCATCTTGTGAAAAAGCCATCAAAAAATCACACTCCCGCTCTTTGTCGGTTAAGCAGCTAGAGTACCGTATTTATGCCTGATTTTAGCTTGGCATCAGAGATCCCACATAGATTTTATTAACTTTTATGTAAGTTTTCGTAAATCAGGTTGAGTCATCTTGTAATTAATTTCTGTAGTATCTGATACAACTCTCAACGAGATATTAGATACAAGAGTTTTCTTTTATTGAAATTTAGCGTAACTAACTCCTATGGCAACTATTAATGGTACTTCTGGAAACGATTTTTTGTCCGGCGATATAAATTTCTTTCCAGAAAATGACCGAATAAATGGCTTCGATGGTGACGATCAACTGTCGGGGGGAAGTGGTAATGACACCATTGATGGTGGTGCAGGAAATGATTATATGCAAGGAGGGGCTGACAATGACTTGCTACTTGGTGGTTCCGGAATTGATTATATAGATGGTGGCGGCGGGAATGATACTCTCAACGGTGGGACAGGAAATGACTTTTTGATTGGTAACTTTGGTAATGACCTTTATATAGTTGATAGTATTGGTGACAGTATCACTGAATACAGTGCTGAAGATGGCACAGATACAGTTCAATCTTCTGTAACCTGGACACTAGGTAACTTTTTAGAAAATCTGACTTTAACAGGCACAGCAGCAATTAATGGTACAGGTAACAGCCTTAACAATATTATTAACGGTAATAGTGGCAACAACGGTCTGACAGGTGGAGATGGCAACGATACTTTGAATGGTGGTGGGGGCAAAGACACGCTAATTGGTGGTGCTGGAAATGACACTTATATTATCGATAGTACTACTGATACGTTAGTAGAGTTTTCCAATGGAGGCATAGATACAGTTAGGTCTTCTGTTAGCTATACACTGAGCAATTACTTTGATAACTTGATCCTGACAGGAAGTAGTGCAATCAACGGCACCGGGAATGGTGGAAATAATACAATTACAGGCAATAATGCCAATAATGTCCTCAATGGCAGTGGTGGTAACGATACGCTGAGTGGTTTGTCTGGTAATGATACCCTCAATGGGGGAGCAGGGAATGACTCACTGATAGGAGGAGGAGGCAACGATACTTTTAGGTTTGCCACAGGTAGTGCTTTTAGCAATGCCACAGTTGGTTTGGATAGAATCAAGGACTTCCACAAAACAAGTGGTGACACTGACAAGATTGCCTTAAGTAAGAAAACTTTCACTGCCCTAACTAGTAATGTAGGTATTGGCTTTAGTAAGTCAAGTGAGTTTGCTGTTGTTGCTAATGACGCTGCTGCTGCCACCAGTCAAGCTTTCATTGTCTACAGTCAGGGAACAGGAAATCTGTTCTATAACCAGAATGGGTCTTCGGCTGGTTTCGGAACAGGAGCTGGGTTTGCCAAGCTGACGGACAATCCTCTCCTGGCGGCGACTAACTTTATTATTGAGGCTTAAGAAGTCTGTGCTATGAGTAGGTCAGTTGAGGGACTGGCCTACTTCTGCTACGCTCTTAATTGCCCTCAGAACTACTGCAACTATGCTTGTAGTCGTTAGCATCTCGTATACAAAAGCTCTAGAATTCAGAAATGGCAAAAGTTTTCAGAGAGTGAAACAAGAGGGTTATTTGCCAATACAAAACTTACTGAAAATTCTATCTAAAACTGATTCTGTAACCTCTTCTCCAGTAATTTCTCCTAGTGCTTGAATTGTACCCCGTAAATCAATTGTCCAAAAATCAAGAGGTAACTGCTGCTCAATAGTTGCTTGCACCTGTTGTAAGGAAATTTTAGCTTGAGTTAAAGCTGCTGCTTGCCTTTGATTAATTGCTAAATCCATATCAGCTGCTTGGACTTTTCCTGTTTGAACTATCTCTAAAATTGCTGTTTCTAAAGTATCAATTCCTTGATTTTGGGCGGCAGAAGTGAAAATTTGAGATTTTGGACTTCGGCTTTGCTCAGTCGAACAATTTGGAATTTTAGATTGAAGATTTTTTCTTTGGCTTTCTTCTACTAAGTCGATTTTATTAATTACTATAATCAAAGGACGGTGGTGCACTTGTTCGTAAATTTCTTTATCGGCTTCAGTCCACCCTGCCGAAGCATCAATGGTCAGCAAGACTAAATCAGCTGCATTTGCGGCACGGCGCGATCGCTCGACGCCAATTTTTTCTACTTGGTCTGTTGTTTCCCGAATTCCCGCAGTATCCAGCACCTGCACGGGAATTCCCCCGACAACTAACTGGGATTCCACCACATCGCGGGTTGTACCGGGTAAGTCTGTGACAATGGCGCGATCGCTCTGGCTCCAAGCATTCAATAAACTCGACTTACCCACATTCGGACGCCCGACAATTGCCACTTTTAAACCAGTGCGTAACAATTCACCTTTGTCTTTGGTGGCCAACAACCGAGAAATTTCTGCGGCAATTTTCTCAATTGCTGATACAATCGCTTTATCATCCAACGGAGGAAGGTCTTCCTCAAAATCAATTCGAGCTTCGATTTCTGCCAAGATATCCAAACAGTTAGCGCGTAACTGCCGGATTGGATGAGCCAATTTTCCCTGTAAACCAGCTAAGGCAGTTTGGGCAGCTTGGGGCGATTTCGCTCCTACTAAATCAGCAATGCCTTCGGCTTGAGTTAAATCCAATCGCCCATTCAAAAAAGCGCGGAGGGTAAATTCTCCCGGTTGGGCTAATCTTGCACCATTTTCCAAACACAGTTGTAACACCTGCTGCACTGCCATAATTCCCCCGTGGCAATGGAATTCCACCACATCTTCACGGGTGTAAGACCGGGGTGCTTTCATGATTAGCAACAGAGCTTCATCTACCAATTGTTGCGTTTGGGGATGGCGAATATAACCGTAGAGAATTCGGTGAGTTTGCCAAACTTGTCGCCCTGGTGTGTGAAACAGAGTTTCGGCGATGGACATTGCTCGATCGCCAGATACCCGCACAATACCAACACTACCCTGTTGGGGCACAACAGCAGTGGCGATCGCGGCTATAGTTCCAGTAGTGGCAAAGAGTTCGGACATTAGCGTTTTTGATTAAAGTGAGGAGTGAGGAGTTAGGAGTAAAAATCATAACTCCTCACTCCTAACTCATAACTCATAACTTCTAACTTCCTAAATGGTAAGTATTTAGACCGTTAGGATAGCAACGAGCAAGGTAAAATTTATCTGGAAGGTAATGTTTGAGAGTTAAGAAGTTAAGAGTTGAGATTATAACTCATAACTTTTCAAGAGAGGAATTCACTGTGGAGCAAAAAATTAACTGCGCTGTAGCCTGTGTTAACGGCTGCGTTTTAGGGGATAAATGCCCCAATATTGAGTTTAGAGAAGCAACTGCCAAATTTGTTGAAGAGACTTCTTTAGACAAAATGTTGGAAATGGCTGAAGAACGTCTGCAAAGAAAAATGACCGAACCCCCAAAATGGGTTTTTCCTGAAGATCCGTAGCACTAGGTTAATAGGCTCAGGCAAGACAACGCGGGAGTTAAATTGTATCTGGACTGGATTTATATTTAATTCTCGCAGTTTTGTCGCCAAGCGATCGCTGCGTTGCTTCTCCTGTTGTGCCACTTCTTCCGGTGTTGGAATTAGTTCTCCTTCAGGAGTGTAAAAACGTCAATTTTCTTGATCAATCCCTAAATATAAACCTATAGCCGTTCTCGCTTGCGTCAAATACAAACCTTCGTAGGGGCACAGCATTGCTCATACGTGTCAACTTAACGTAAAAGCCAAGTCTGATAAGCATTTCGAAATTTTTCGAGCTAACACCTAGATGTTCGATCCCCCCTAACCCCCCAAGGAAAGGGGGGAACTACAATCTTGTGCCCCCTTGGAAAGGGGGTTGGGGGATCTAAAACGACGTAAAATTGCGCGTTTGAGCTTAAGTTGACACCAATGAGCATTACTTTGCCCCTACTGTCTACCGTGGTGTACTGCATTCAAACAAGAAGTGCTATAGCTGTTGACTCCACAACCAGCCTTATTCCTGGAATCTCACTCAAAACCTGCTAAAAACAGGACTACTCCAAGAATAAACTGGAGCAGCCCTGCAAGCGATCGAATCACTTAGATGTTAAGTAACCTTATGCTCGGTTTCTGTTCCAAGGGCCCCAAATCGCACAGGTAATTCCAGGGGATTGGATATTGACAAACATTGTGCGGCCATCAAGTGAGAAGCAGGCTCCTGCATATTCACTGTCATTGATATTGTTTTTTGCAAACTGATACAGCTCACCCTTCTGATTAACGCCGACAATATAACTGTCTCCGCCTCCATCTTCACAAAGAATCAGGTCACCAAAAGGAGCAACTGTAATGTTATCAGGGAAGTCTAGTACGCTTTCTCCAGGAGATTCAACGACTAAAGTCAATGTGCCATTGCTGGGATTGTAAGCAAAAACTTGACCAAAACCAGCGTTACCACCACTGGTACAGGTAAAGTAGATAGCGCCATTGGCATACCAAGCACCTTCACCCCGCGCAAAGATAGCTGCACCCTTATTTTGCCCCTGCTGCCGCACGGAAGTGTTAGTGGCATTGGTAGCAGGATCAACAACATCAATCTTTACCCACCTAACTGATAATGGTTGGTTTTTATATTGCAGAAAATTCTTACGAGTATCTTGAGGAGCTCCTTCAATAACCAGGGCTTCAAGCACTCCATTACCACTAATCTCAGGGTTCTGAAGGTCGCCATATTTCGTAGGACGGACATTAGGACGGTAGCGATAGAAGCAGCTACTTCCTTCATCTTCAGTTTGATATATCCATCCACTATCTGGATCAACCGCGACGGCTTCATGGTTAAAGCGACCCATTGCTACAAGGGGAACTGGAGCGGCAACCTGAATGTCGTTTGTTGCGGGAACCTCAAAGTTATAGCCATGCTTTTTCGTTGCTCCACCTGGTGCAGGAAGAGTCAGATTTTCTTCACAGCTAATCCAGGAATCCCAAGGAGTCGGCCCTCCAGCACAGTTACGAATAGTCCCTCCTAGAGAAGCAAATTGCTTTCTCACCCGACGGTTAGGGCCAACAACAATCGTCGTTGTACCTCCTCCAATCTGGTCATATCGTGGTGACACATTGATTCCAGTCGAACTAGGACTTAGCTCATGATTTCGCACCAAAATTGTAGTGTTATTAGGACCAGCAAAGGCAGCCATACCATCATGGGCACCTGGCACTACCCTCCCATCATCCATAGGTTGCCCAGTAATCGATATTGCAGTGTAGCTAAAACCAGGGGGAAGTTTTAGCACAGGAGTAGTCCCCAAGTTGATTCCACCACGAACAAGGCCAACAAGCTCATCCGCGTTTTCTGGCAGCTTTGGTGCTAATGGGCCGTAACCATCAGTTAATCCTACAACTTGGCCATTAGCACGTTTAGCATATAAGGCTTCCAAAGGAGAAAGCATCGTAACGCCTACAGCACTCGCGCCAGCCAATGTAAAGAAGTTACGTCTTGATAAGTTCATTAGTATACTGTCAGCAAAAGTTCAGAAACCTAATACTAAAAGTTTGCCTTTAAGATATTATTAAGAAAGCGTTAATAAGAACTTTTAAATATGAAATTACTGTACTGTTAGTAAGCAGCAATTAATGAAAATAGGAGCTTCAATTCTTTAATTACAATAGACATCTGGCAAAAAAATGTAGTATTATGTCGTATTCTTTTTTCAAAGTAGTATTATTAATTTGCAACCTGCTGTAATCAAAAGTAATGTTTAAATAAACAATATAAGTAAGCGGACATAATTAAATATAAAATCCAAACCAGCGAAACCTTTTATTGTTGAGAGTTTTACCTTCTGCCTGGTTGTTGAGCGTAATCGAAACACTGCCTCCTGCCTTCTACTTAGTGATTCTCAAATGTATGAAATACGCTGACAAAAAACTCACGAGTCAGAATATACTGACTCGTGTCTTCCCAAACCACAGTCTATTGCATCCAATTAAGCACCGCTATAATGTTCTGCTCAGCGTTTGCATATTTGCTAAAAATAAAACTTATTTCTTGGCTTTCTTCTCTACGAGACGCTCCACGTTCACATAGCAATACAGTTCAGTTAGTGCCAAAAACCTTAAGCTGCGTAGGTTGGGTTGAGGAACGAAACCCAACATTTCCGGGGTTTGTTGGGTTTTACTTCAGTTCAACCCAACCTACAAATCTATTTAGCTGAAAATTGCTCTAAACTACAAGCACTATGAATCGGATTGTGTCATAATTCGATTTTATAATTTTGAACTCTGTATTTATGCCTTGTTCTGCCACCCTTACTCAACTGGTCGAAGTGCTTTCGGCTCGTCCTTTAAACTTATATGAAGCTGGTTTAACACAAGTAAGTAGCGGTATACAAACAGATACTCGTATCCTTAAGCCGGGTGAAGTGTTTTTAGCTTTACGAGGCGATAAGTTTGACGGACATGAATTTGTGCCAACAGCGATCGCTAAGGGTGCTATAGCTGCAATTGTAGATTTAGAATACGAAAATCCCGGATTTCCGGTATTGCAGGTATCAGATACTCTCAAGGCATATCAGCAAATTGGCAGATGGTGGCGCGATCGCTTTGAGATTCCTGTAATTGGTGTTACAGGTTCCGTAGGTAAAACTACGACTAAAGAATTAATTGCGGCAGTTTTAGGAACAAAAGGAGCAGTTCACAAAACTTATGGCAATTTCAATAACGAAATTGGTGTCCCCAAAACTCTCCTAGAACTGAGCACAGAACATGACTACGCCGTCATCGAAATGGCGATGCGGGGTAGGGGACAAATTGCCGAACTGACACAAATAGCGCGTCCCACCATTGGAGTGATTACCAATGTGGGGACGGCACATATTGAGTTGCTAGGTTCCGAAGAAGCCATTGCCGAGGCCAAATGTGAGTTATTAGCCGAAATGCCTGCTGATAGTGTGGCAGTTCTGAATTACGACAATTCCCTATTAATGACCACGGCGGCGAAATTTTGGACAGGAGAAGTCATAACTTACGGTTTTTCTGGCGGGGATATCTCAGGACTGTTGATTGATAACGAAACTGTGGAAGTCGGAGGAATCCAACTGCCATTGCCGTTACCTGGCCGTCACAATGCGACTAATTTCTTAGCGGCTTTAGCCGTGGCAAAAGTCTTGGGAATTGATTGGGCGAGTTTGAAAGCAGGCGTGGAAGTGGATATGCCCACAGGGCGATCGCAGCGGTTTAATTTGCCCAATGACGTAGTAATTTTAGATGAGACATATAATGCTGCACCAGAAGCGATGTTAGCAGCATTGCAATTATTGGCAGACACACCAGGAAACCGAAAAATTGCCGTGTTGGGTGCAATGAAAGAACTAGGAGAGCGATCGCAGCAGTTACACCAGCGAGTGGGAGAAACAGTAGGAAAGTTGAATTTAGATGGCTTGTTGGTGTTGGTTGATGGAGAAGATGCCCAAGTGATCGCCAAAAGTGCTGGAGGTATTCCATCAGAGTGCTTTGCAACTCATGGAGAAATGGTGGCGAGGTTGAAGACATTTGTGCAACCAGGCGATCGTTTACTGTTCAAAGCCGCCCATTCAGTGGGGTTAGATCGCGTTGTCAATCAGTTACGTGCAGAATATCCCAAATGATACCACTACAAACCGAACGTCTGATACTGCGAGACTTTGTAGAATCAGATTGGCCGGCGGTTCATCAATACGCTGGCGATGGTGAAGTTGTACGTTATTTGACTTTTGGGCCTAATAGTGAAGAAGATACCAGAAATTTTTTGCAAAAAGAAATTTTATTACAAAAACAGGAACTACGTCAGCATTTTGCTTTGGCGGTAACTTTAAAAAATCAAAAGCAATTAATTGGTATCTGTCGAATTTCTACGTTAGATACTGTTAATAAAACAGGGTCTATTGGCTACTGTTTTACTAAGCAATTTTGGGGACAAGGATATGCAACTGAAGCTGTAAGAGAAATTATATGTTTTGGTTTTCAAGAATTAGGCTTACATCGCATATTTGCAACTTGTCATCCAGCCAACATTGCCTCGGTACGAGTGATGCAAAAAAATGGAATGCAACAGGAAGGATATTTGCGACAACACCATTGGATTAAAGGAGAATGGAGAGATTCTTGGCTATACGCTATTCTTGAGGATGAATGGAGAGAAGCCAACCGATTTTAAATTTAGACGTTGCCCAATTGCGGTATTAATCTACATGTAGAGACGTTGCATTGCAACGTCTCTACTCAAATCATTAGACCTCTTGCAATCAATTGCTTTTTGCACTTTTGTGGTCAAAGGGAAATGGTTAAAGGGGAAAGGGAAAATACCAAACCTTTTCCCCTTTCCCCTTCCCCTTTTCCCGACTTCTGCAAGAAGTCTATTTTTCCCGATACCCTCCAGCGTAGTTAATGACGCAAATTGTTCTATATGATTTGTGAGTTCCAAAAGCAACACCAGAGACTTTAAAATTGCCGTTAAAAATGTTTTTTCGATGGCCGCGATCGGGAACACCATCATCAATAATTAATTGCATAACGATATCTTGGGCAGTATTTGGCCCATAACTGATATTTTCGCCTGCGGTTGTCAGCCATCTACCATAACGGCTGATGCGAGTAAAGGGGTTGCTACCATCGCTACCATCATGACCCGTGACACCTTTTGGCCCTTGGTCTTTAACGTGGTCTTTTGCTGCTAAAGACATACCTTTAGATGCACTCAGAGCACCTAGAGGACGTGCTGATTTGAGAAATGCGATCGCCTCATCGACTGCTTTTCCTCCTTCTTGAGTTACCAAATAAGTATTATTAGAAATTTTGACTCGGTTACCTTGAAAGCGCTTGCGATAGTTTTCCAAAATCGGCACATATGCCTGAGGATTTGTTCTTACTTTATTTGTTTCAATAATTACCTGTTGTTCCAGGGGTGAAAGGTAAGTTGCTTTTGCTAACAAAGTCGGGCTACTTTCTTTAGTTACTGCTGGCTGAGAATTGGCTACAGTCGGACTAGACTGAAGCAATTGATCTGAACAACCAAATATTAGGGTAAGTGGAAAAATCACCCAAAATTTAATTCGATGCATTGATGACCTCACGATTTTTTTATCAATTAATTTAGTTAATTAGAAGGAATAGTAATTTTCCAACCACAGAAAACTCTGTCAACGCTTTTACTGGTTCCCTAAAACAAAGGTAGATTAAGGCACTAGTCATATAGATAACACTGGTATTCTCTTTGTTCCTGAGATACTACAAAATTATCACAACGAGTTTTGAAGCTTTAACGCTTTATGAAAGAATTCCCCAGTCTGTAGTTCAAGTTGCGATCGTCACTCTATACACTGATTATTAAAATATCAATAGCTGATAAACTTAAATTAGACAAAATAGAACTAAAAAAATAGCAACTCTAACAATATAATTAGGTATCGATCAAATAAAATTTTGATAACTGCGATCGCACCTTAAAAAGTTTGTGATAGTTAAAATTAAGCTGAGTAAACAGATGCGGATACTTGGAAATATTAACTACAAAAGGTACTAGCCATGAGTTCCCGCGCACTGCTGTTAGTAAATCGTCATGCCCGCCAGGGTAAAAAGGGTTTGTCCGAAGCGATTGATTATTTGAAGACACTCGGCTTTATTTTAATTGAAGAGTCTACAGAACATCCGAAACAACTTTCTGAAGTCATACTTCGCTATCAACATCAAGTTGATTTAGTAATAGTTGGTGGTGGCGATGGCACTCTTAATGCTGCGGTAGATGCTTTAGTTGAAACTCAGTTGCCCTTGGGAATTTTGCCTCTGGGAACTGCCAACGATTTAGCAAGAACTTTAAAAATTCCCAACTCTCTCAACGAAGCTTGTAATATTATTGCCCAAGGAAATTTACGCCGCATTGATTTGGGTTGGGTCAATGGCAAGCACTTTTTTAATGTTGCCAGTCTGGGATTGAGTGTAAAAATTACCGAACGACTTACCAAAGAAGTCAAACGCCGTTGGGGAATATTTGCTTACGCCGCCACTGCATTACAAGTTATTTGGTCAGCTAGACCTTTTAGTGCTGAGATTGTCATCAATGGTGAATCGGTCCGTGTGAAAACGGTGCAAATTGCTGTAGGTAACGGTCGATATTACGGAGGTGGTATGGCAGTGGCAGATGACGCTGCAATAGATGATCAAAGACTGGATCTTTATAGCTTGGAAATTCAACACTGGTGGCAGATTATATTATTATTACCTGCGATGCGACAAGGGCGGCATATACATTGGCAGAGTGTACGTTCTCTCCAAGGTCAGGAAATACGGTTGTCTACTCGCAAGCCACGTCCTATTAATACAGATGGTGAAATCACCGCCTACACACCTGCCCATTTCCGAGTTATACCTAAAGCTGTAGCTGTTTTAGTAGCCGCAGAAGTCCAAAGTTTACAGTGATTCAATTTTGGATTTGAGATTTGAGATTTGAGATTTTTCAATCGAAAATCTAAGTTGTGCTGCCAAGATACTAAAGGTACGACCTAAAATCTAAAATTAGCAGAGTCAGGAGTTAAGAGTTTCGAGTTTGGAGTGGAGACGCGATTAACCCTTGTCTGTACAAGAGTTAAGAGTTATTTTTGCTTATCTCCCTTACTCTCCACTCCGTACTCTCCACCCCCTCTGATAATAAGCATCAACTGACACCAAATGCATCTGAGATTTTCTCAAGATATAAAATCCTTGTTACAACGCCTAGCCGAACAACCCCTGACTCTAGGTGATATTCTGGCTGAAACTTCAGAACGAGGGTTTAGCCTAGTCATTGCATTATTAGTTTTGCCGTTTTTGTTGCCGATGCCACCGGGATTAACTGGCCCTTTTGGTGGTGCTTGTTTGCTGTTATCAGTACAAATGCTTTTAGGAAGGCGATCGCCTTGGTTACCAAAAAGAATCGCTAACTACAAATTCCCTCGTCGCTTTGCTGAGTTACTTTTACAAAACCTAGGCCGCCTGACTAAAGTTTTACAGAAAATCACTCGTCCCCGATTGAGAAAAATAGCTCATAATCCTTTGACTTGGCGAATCAATGGGCTTTGTATCTCTTGGTTAACAATATTACTTATATCACCAATTCCCTTTACAAATCCCATTCCCACTGTAGGTATTTTACTTTTGACTGTTGCTACCATCGAATCTGATGGTTTATTAATTTGTATCAGCTATGTGATTACAGTCTTGATTACTTTGCTATTTGGATTTATTGGTTATGCTTTGTGGTTAGCTCCCAGTTTACTGCCATCTATATTTAAATAATAAAAGCCCCAACCCAAAGGCTGAGGGCTAAGACTTATGTGATTTATTAGAGTGCATCTACCATTTACTAATCCACTTTAATTGTTGTTATATCCGGTAAAATTTGATTTGCTCAGCATTTTTTATTTACAGACAAAAAATTATCAGCAATAAATAAAGCCCCCAACTGAAAGCTGGAGGCGATAAATTTATTAAGGTGCATCTACCATTTATTAATCCGCTTTAATTTTTGCTCTATCCGGGGAAATTTGACTTGTTCAGAAAAATTTCTATTTCCATAATCAAAATTGTCATCAATAAATAAAGCCCCCAGCTAAAGGCTGAGGGCTGTGATTTAATTAAGGTGCATCTACTATTTATATATCCACTTTAGTCCTCACTTAATCGGGAAGAATTGAAAAAAGAATAGATAGTTGTGGAATTGATTTCATTATCTATAACGTTAGTGCTAACTTCAACCAGAATAACCTGCGGTATTTGACTAAGTAAGCATTGCCCATCTTCATAAGAATTTTACAAAAAGCCCAAATTTCCCTTCAATACACAAAGTTTCTGTTAATATCTCTAATACGATATCCGCAATAGTACGAATTTAGTTTAGTAGTTGGGTATATGACTATGAAAATTAGACACACCCAACTCGATGAAGCGATGTCTACGACGGGCTATGCCTAAGCATTTTGTCCAAGTTGCCATGATAGTTCTATTTTCCCTTGGCAGCCTTGGTATCGTCGGAGGAAGCTTTTTCCTCAGAAAAGCTTTTAGCAATACTACCGAAGCTGAAATAATAACTGATACAACACGCTATAAAGAAATTCGTAATCAATTGTGGTCTGATCCTGACCAGCTAAAACATTTTCCGAATCAGATTCCTACTGATGCTAAAAGTGTTCGCATTGCTTACTCTCCTGGATTTTTGCAAGGAGGTAGTTATTTTCAAATTAGATTGAAACAGCCTCCAGAAAAAATAAAAAAATTACTCTCACAATACAGAAATAATGCAAAACATAAATATAGAGGTGGTGACACAAACGACCATATGAACGAGCCTAACGGTGTGCCGACAACTTTTTTCTACACCAGTAACTCTCATACCGAAACTTTTCCAGATACATACGAAATATTAGTACTACATGCAACGGACAGAGGTAGATCGGGCTTCAAATGGAATCATGGAGATAGCTATGGTGTTGCAATTAATAGTTCTACATCAGAAATTATTTATTGGGCTGAACAATGGTAATTATTACTAGATGCTAGTTTTACCCTTTTAGGTATATGACTTTAGATAGTTAAAAATGATATGCACTATGGCTAATATTTGTAGGGTGCTGGAAAAACTATCTCAATATTTAGAATGTCAACTGCTTTAATTACTGGTGCCTCTAGTGGTATTGGTAAAGCCTTTGCCGAGGAATTAGCTGCACGCAAGAAAAATCTTGTACTCGTTGCTCGTTCGGAAGATAAACTCAACCAATTAGCTAAAGAACTAAAAGAAAAATATAAAATTCAAGTAGACGTTATAGTTAAAGACCTCACAGAACCTAATGCTGCTGCTGCTGTATTTGATGCCACAAAAGCAAAGGGACTAACGATTGATTTATTAATCAACAATGCCGGTTTTGGTTCCTATGGAGACTTTGCCGAATCAGATGGAGAAAGACAAGTTAAAATCGTACAATTAAACATTTTGGCATTGGTAGATTTAACTCATAAGTTTCTACCAATAATGCGGCAACGTCGTTCTGGAAGTATTATTAACGTATCCTCAATTACCGGATTTCAACCGATACCATATCTTTCAGTTTATGCTGCTAGTAAAGCTTTTATTCTCAGCTTTAGTGAAGCACTTTGGGCAGAAAATCGTCAGTATGGTGTCCGTGTTTTAGTTACCTGCCCAGGCCCAATAGAAACAAATTTTTTCGCAGAAGCTAATTTTCCTCCAGCGTTAGCAGGAAGCACAGAAAAAGTATATTCCTCTGAAGAAGTAGTTAGCGAATCTCTCAAAGCTTTAGAACAGTGGCAGCCTACGGTTATTATTGGTGATATTACTACTCAAATTAGAAGTACATTAGCTCGATTAGTACCGCGCAAAATTCTGCTGAATATTTTGGCAAAAAGATTTAAAACCTAATACTATTTTGAACGTCCTTTTGAAAATCCCCTAATTTGAATTATGGGGATTGCCCTATTGCCTATTGCCTTTTAACCAAAAATCACATATACCGAGTTAGTTGCACACGGTAACGGTCTTTTTTAGTAACAGCAATTTCTCCAACTTCTAAACGTCCTTTAGAGCGAATAGCGATTAAATCGCCTGATTTTACTTGAGAACTAGCTTGAGTTACTTCCTTCCAATTGACACGGACATCACCAGAATCGATTAAATCAACCATTTTACTGCGGGACATGCCAAAACCAGCAGAGGCGATCGCATCTAATCGCAAAGACGCTTCCACAGTAGTTAATTCTTTTTTCTTCGGTTCTCGAACCTTTAATTCAGTAATCTCAATCCGTTGAGTTTTCACAGGAACCGATCGCACCTGTTTGAGGCTCATTTCCAAAAATTCCACCAACTCTGGTGCGACGATCGCCTGTGCTCCCCGTTCTCCCAAAACAATAATATCTCCGGTCTTTTCACGGACAATTCCTGTCCCCAGCATTGCGCCTAAAAAGTCGCGGTGAGTGGCGGTATCAAACAAGAAATTACCAGCAATTTCTACTGCAACAAGGCTGACTTGAGATTGATCTAAAGGTAGTTCGGAACGAGCGATCGCTATTCTTTGGCGTTCAGCTTGTGGATATCCACCCCACACAACTAATTCCACCTCTGTTAATCTGCTAAACACCCGTTGAATTTCCGCCAATTCTGGAGGAGATAAAAAATCCGTCACAACCACTTCCCAAGTTTTAATAGCTTGCTCTGCTTGGTCAATTACGCGAGCTACACTATCTCGATTTTCAACACCTTTTAAAAGTTCTTCTCGTGGCAACATTCTGAAAAATTATGAATTAGTCATTACTCATTAGTCATTAGTCATTAGTCATTTATCTTTTACCAATGCCCAATGCCCAATGCCCTTTTACTTAAAACTGTCTTGATTCTAAGTTTAATTCCCATTTTATAAGATTTTCCTCTCTAGCAATTTCTTGCATTCCTAACTTTTCGAGAATGCGAATTGAGGCAATACGATCGTCTGGAGAATGAGAGATAATTTTTTTAAGTTCTGGCTGAGTAAAGGCAAAATTCACTAACGCTTCTACAGCTTCAAAAGCAAGTCCTTGCTGACGATAGGCTGATATCACTTCATAACCCATTTCTACAGTTCCTTGCTCATTAGCTTTGCCACCGAATCCCAAATCGCCAATCAGGGTATTGTCGGCGATGTGAATCATCAGCCACACACCCCAACCCAACTGGGAAGGATCGTCTATTAGCATCTGAGCATACATTGGCAAAATATCTAGCACCTCGGATGCATACCAATCATCAGGAACATCTACACCTAAGAGCCTTTCTACTTCCGATTTGTTTTTTGTCACAACGGCTTGCGCCACTTTCAAGCAACAGGGAAGCAACTCAAGCCGCTGTGTCGTAATGTGTAAACTCTGGTTCATTTGCTACACGCTATTTTTGTCTGCATACCCCTGAATATTTTCTGGCTCAAATTGCCGTAATATCCTGGTTGCCTGCCGAGTCAGAGTTTCAGAACCTTCAACGGCAATTAAGTATTTACCCGCATCCAAGCGGTTACGATAGGGTAAAGCATCACCACTACCTACGAGTAAACCAACTCCCCCACCGACAAATACACCACCCATAGCACCACTAGCAGCACCCAGCAGTCCTCCAACGATGTGATTGCCAACTTCACCCGCCCAGGCAAAAGTCTGTAAACCAGTAATTAGGCTGAAGGTAAAACCTGCAAAAAAGCCGAATGGTATCAGCCACGTTGCCATGAGCCGTGCTTGCTTTTTGGCTTGGTCTTTGGGGTCAATTAAGCCAAACTCGTCAGCGGTCTTATACCCCTTTCCCAGGATGGTGCTGTTTATGCCTTCTTTTTCTAAAGCTAAATAAGCAGCTTCAGCTTGAATCCGGTCTGGTAATACGGCAACTAGGTAATTCATTGATTCTAGAATACTTATCTAATAAAAGTTTTGCCTTAATTACCAGCGTATCAGTCCTGGTTGAATCTATCTCGCATTAGGTAGGAATCAGAATTCAGGAGCCAAAATTTTGTATGATTTATAATTGACATAAAATACTAAATATGCATAGAAGGAAAAACCACATTTGTCGTAGAGGTTTAGCATTGCTAAACCTCTACAGTAATTTTTACATTGATTACCCAATCCCCAATCCGTTAACTGCTCACTTTAACAAATCCAGTGGCTCACAAAAACTGTTCACACCTTGCTTAAGGACATAAATTAAAACAGGTGTTGCCAAAATCTTCGGAAACGCAGGCGTTGTTTTGAGATGTTCCATCATCTTTGGAAGTGAACTATTGAGCAAATCTTCCCGATATTCTTGTTGACAAATGACCGCACGCCATTTTCTAGCCAAAGCATCTAACCATTCAGAATTTGCTCTTTCTGGTTGTTGTCCCGCGCGGATAGCTAGCGTCATCGCTGCATCTTCTAAATCTCCATCACAGTCTTCAATCAAGTCCAGCGCTTCCATATCGCTGGGATCATCTGCCAATTGAGAGCGAAACTGTGCAATTTCTTTCGATGTTACTTTAGTCATGAGTCTTTGACAAGGCGAGCGATGCCTATGGCGGTAAACTACGAACACTCAGTTATGTTAGTTCAATTTTGACACTTCACATGAAAATTGGGCATGGGGCATGGGGCATGGAGATTGAGTTTCTGAACTCCATTAATGAGTATTTGAACTCCATTAATGAGTCTTTGAGGGAAATGAACAAGCCCCCAATGCCCAATGCCCTATACCGAATTTTTAGCAAAAAGCCTCATTTTCCAGTTTAATTACTGAAGAATGAGGCTTTTGGGGGCTTTTCATGAGAAAGGCTACTCAATTCTATGATGCGGTTGAGTTTTGGGTAACTACCGTAGTCCTCTGAGGGTAACAGACCGTTGCAGTTGAGCTAAAGCACGATTGTAATCTAAGATTGCTGTGACTCGATTACCTTCAGCTCTTGTTAAGTCGTTTTCAGAGTTAATCACATCAGTTTGAGTACCTACACCAGCTTGGAATCGTAAACGCGCTAAACGTAGAGCTTCCCTGGCTTGTTCTAAAGCGGTATTAGCGGTTTGAACATTCTCCAAATTAGATTGCTGGGTAGAAAAGGCTTGTTCTACTTGAAAGCGAATTTGGTTACGCTGTTCAGCAAATTGAGTTTCTGCGATCGCAATATTAACTCTCTGCTGAGATGCTCTGGCTCTTGCTGCTCCCCCATCATACAAATTGAGGGTTGCTCGAACTCCAAATGAATAACCATCTGTAACACTAACGCTATCATCAAACTGGTCTAGCAGGTCATAGCTGGCTACCAAACTAATTTGAGGACCGAGTTCTGCAAGGGCTTGCCGACGCTGTTGCTCGTTAATATTACGTTGTGCCAACTGTTGTTGGAGTTCCGGGCGGTTTTGAAAAGCTCGCACGATACTTTGTTCCAACGTCAGATCCCAAAGACCAGCTAATTGTACGGGGTCAGCGGCACTGATATTTATCCCCTGGGGCAAACTGATCCGAGTAGCCAACTGACGACGGGAAATTGCTTGCTGGGATCTAGCATTAGTCAAATCTTGTTGAGCGTTTGCTAAATTCACTTGAGAACGCAGCACATCAAAGCGCGTACCAACACCAGCCCGTTCTAAAGCTTCTGCATCCCGCAAACTAGCCTCGGAGTTCTGCACAGCCGACTGGGCAATGCGTACTTGTTCATCCGATTGTTGTAAATTGTAGTAGTCAGTCGTCACATTCAAGCGAATTTCCTCGGACTGAGTTTCTACAGCCAACTCATTGAAGCGTAACTGTTCCCTAGCTGCGTTTCTACGAGCTTTACCTAAGCCAGAGGTATATAGGTCATAAGACAGCTGTGCTTGCCCAGAAAAAGCTGTATTTGGTTCATCATTAGAGCTTAAGCTGTTTGGTCCGCTTAATTCGTTCTGAAGCTGGCTACTAGAAGATTGACTGCGAGTGAGATCCGCACTAATCCCTAGAGTCGGCAATAAACCAGCTTCCGCTTCTTTTAGGGCATATCGACTGCGTTCTAACTCCAATAACGCCACTTGTAAATCCCGATTGTTGCGCCGTGCTAATTCTAAAGCCTGTCCCAAAGTAATCGGCTGATTTTCCTGGAGTGTCACTTCCTCCGGTTTGGTAGGAAATTGCAGAGGATTTGCAGTCGGAATCAGCTTCTGGGGAATTTGCACCCCACCTGAGGGTACAGGAGTTACGCTTCCTGGTACAGTGGGAGTTGGTGTTAAACCTCCTGGTGTAGGAGTTACACTTCCTGGCACAGTGGGAGTTGGTGTCGAATCCCCTGGCGTAGGAGTTACGCTTCCTGGTACAGTAGGAGTCGGCGTTGAATCTGTGGGAACCGTGGTATTACTCTGAGCTACACGTTTTTCAACATAATTTTGTTGTAGGCAGGTGTTTGAGGTCACCAGCAAAGCAGCCAAAGAGCCAGTTTTGCTTTTTCCCAACTCTTGTTGTGGACACCTTTCGGCTGACAACAGCTTTGCTGCCCCTACACCTGTGGGTGAAGTTTGTAAAAATGTCTGCAACTGAGTAACGGTATTTATCTTTTGAACCACTGGCTGCTGTGAAACAGACAAGGACAAAATTTCTTTTTGAGCAGAAGCGGGTTTGGAAGTGTAGTCAGGAACTACTATCTTCTTTAATTTCTGCCAATAGGGGCTTGAGTTGCTCTGTTTTTGGTTACTTTGGACAGAACGCTTGATATCTGGCTGTTGGGAAGAACCAGAGGTAGGCGTTAAATTCAAAAGTCTACCTTCATCTTTTTGAGCTACTTGTTCTATTGACACATTAGTATTTCCAGCCATCAAAACTGGAATACTCTTATTACTTAAAGGTTTCACACTAAACTTAGTAAAACCAGGAGCAGGTAATAGGGTTGGAATACTAACATTTGCTGTTTTAGGCAATTGCGTATTCATGAAATCTACAGCCAAGGTTTGACCATAAGTAGAAGTCAAAACACTTGAAGAAGACGCCAGCTGTACCCCACTTACTTTCACAGTCTCAGCCCACGCAGGCTGAGTTGTTAAGACCGCTGCTGTCACACCAGGCAAGAAGCTATGGAATAATTGCTGTCCTTTCACCGCATCCCCTCACACGAAAATCAATCTAGCGGCAGAAAACCTTTCTTCACCACAGAATATAGCACGATACTAAATTTAGGAATGAATATACTACGATACTAAATTTAGGATTCGGAACTCTGTTTATCTTCAAAACGTCTAACAATGCGAGAAAGTTCCGCCTTTTCATCGATACTAACGCGAGTAGGAGCACCGCTAACAATCCGTTCGTAGTTCCGGAATGAATCTTTAATTTCTGGGCCATCGGCAGTGATATTATACTCTCGAATGCCCTTATCGTGCCAAGAGCCTCTCATTTTAAATACGTTAATTGCTCGCGACATTTCTCCACGAATTTCTACGTACTGTAACATCAAAATTGTATCGGTAATCGTGGAAATATGAGAGTCGGTAATTGAATGCGATCCCATAAATTGGTCGGTTGTGTTAGTAAAGAAACCCGTAATTTCTTCTTGCTTGGCATAACCAGTAACACCAATCACAAACTGTCGAAATGCATTATTACTGACTCCTCTAGCTAGTGCTGAGAGTGAATCAATAGCTATACGAGCTGGTTTAAAAATCGCAATTTCTGATTTAATAATTTGTAAGTGGTCTTCTAAACCAGTCGATTCGGGATAGGTACAAATTATTTTCAGTAAACCCTGATGTTCTAATTCTTCAAAATCAATTCCCCAAGAAGAAGCGTTGCGAGATAGTTGGGCGCGTGATTCTTCATAAGCAAATAAGATTGCCTGTTCTCCATTAAGACAGCCATCTTGAATAAACTTACTTACTAATAGGGTTTTGCCAGTACCTGTGGCTCCTGTTGCTAAGATAATTGAATCTTTGAAGAAACCACCACCGCACATTTCATCCAAGGTTTTGACACCAGAAGACACTCTGACATTGGAAGAACGTTGAGTTAAGCGCATTGCTCCCAATGGAAAGATGTTGACTCCTTCGTTAGTAATTGTGAAGGGATACTCGCCTTTCATATGAGTTGTGCCGCGCAATTTGAGAATTTCAATTGTGCGACGGCGGCGTTCTCCTTCTAAAACGTTGCGAACAATTACGACATTATCGGAAACAAATTCTTCGACTCCAAAAGAGGCAACGGGGCCATATTCTTCGCTGCGTTCAGTGGTAATCACAGTGGTGACACTCAGTTGTTTAAGACGCGCTACCAGGCGAAAAATCTCACGCCGCACCACTCCCATAGCTTCATACTGCTGAAATACCGCTGTTATTGAGTCTATGGAAACTCGTTTTGCTTTATATTTGCGAATGGCATATTGCAAGCGCTCAATCAGTGCAGAAAGGTCAAAGTTACCAACTATATCTTGACCTTCTGGATCAGGAGATGCATCGAGAATAAATAATTTGCCTTCTTCAATTAAGCGTGGCAAGTTCCACCCAAATATATGAGCGTTTTTAATAATATCACTGGGCGATTCTTCAAAGGTGACAAATACCCCTGGTTCATCAAAGTAGGTGATACCGTTATATAGAAACTGAAGAGATAATAAAGTTTTTCCTGTACCTGAAGTGCCGCTAATCAAGGTCGTTCTACTAACGGGTAATCCACCATGACTAATATCGTCAAACCCCTCGATCATCGTGCGAATTTTTTCTACACCCACAATTAACGGAGGTTTCTTTGGTTCTCTTGGCTCGTTTTGACTCATTGCTTGATAACAAATGGGTATGAAACCCTGTTTTTTATTACTAACAGTCTGGATGCAATTTGTTTATGATTCAATGTTTTATTCTGTAAAGTCTTCTTCACTTAATTCTTCATAAAGTAAATCTAATCCAATTAATACTCTTTCTCTATCTGAAAGATCGCCGATAATTTTGCGAACCGGTGGAGGCAAAATTTTAGACAGTGTTGGCGTCGCCAATATTTTATCTTCTTCAGCCAGTTGCGGGCTTTTCAGGACATCGATCACTTTTAAAGCATAAACACCTTCAAACTCCTGTTCTAAAATATTTTTGAGTGTTTTTAATGCCCGTACTGAATTAGGAGTGTTCCCTGCTACATAAAGCTTGAGAACATAGGTCTTTCTGGCTTTATTCATAAGGAGTTACAGGCTAATGATCACAAGAAAAATACAAGATGCGTTCGCGTATTGGGAGTAACTAACAGCCGTAGCTTGTGCCAATTTGAACATAGATAAATTTAATTTATTTAGAAATCGAAGATCTATAGACTTCGCACAAGTGAGCTAGGATATCTATCAGCGTTAGACGGTAATCGAGTAACGTTTCATCGCTCCTTCCTTCTAATTTTAGCTGTTTGGAAAATTCATCAATTACTTCCATGTGAATTTCGATAATTTGCGGCACAGGAATATTAGCATAAAATATAGTGTTGATAAATTTGTCAATTTTTTCTTTGAGGGTTTTTTCTGTGGTAAAGTAATCTATAAGAATATGACTGTAATCTAACTTCAACTGGTTTAATAATTCTTGACGTTCTCTTAAAGTCATCTCCTGGAAATTCTGTTGCCTTTTTTGCGAGTAACTAGCAAACACATAAAAATGCTTGCCATTATCTGGTTGAGTTGGGTGGCGTTGCAACCAATGTTGTGCAGAGTTGATTGTTCCAGAGGTAGTTAGAGCAATAGGTAGATAGAAAAATTGACCAAGAATGCCAGAAATAAACTTACATATCCAAGCAATTACACCATTTTGGTTGGTTAAATCATCTGGAATATTTAAATATTTGTTAACATCACGTTGCAGAATCAATATAGGTAATAACATTTATTGTCTATCTATCTCCTTGATCGACTTGACCAAGAAGCGCGGGCTGATAAGTGTGGCAAACGCTTCTAGGGTAATACTGGGTGTGCAGTAAATTTGTGGTTCCACCCCAAAATAACGCTCTGTTTCAACAGATAGTTCTAGCCACTCAACAACCTGTGCAGCGACTGAGTGGTAGAACTGAGAAGGTTTTAGATGAGGTATGTATCGGCAATTTATTATTTGTTTGCATATGCATATCTATGTATACAGATAGATAGACTTTTTTATTTTTCTCCTTGATAAGATACTTAAACGAACTTAAAGGAATGTCGCATTCTAAATCATTATAATTCCTCAAGGTTCTAAAGCGAATCTTTGGAGCCATAATTGTTTTAGCCGTGGCTATCGATGAGGAGTTTAAATACCAGTAAGACACTGGTGAGGCTATTTGCTAGAAATGAGGAGCGGCAAAAAGAAAGGTTGCCTCTCTTTGAAAGGTCGGACGCCACCAAGTGTCCGTGAGTGCAAGTCCCATTGTTTTATGGCGTTGAAATCGTAACCAAAATTGCTTATATGAGTCTTCTTAGAGGATATGGCTTCAGGCGCAAAGAACATCGGCAGTTGGCGGATGGGAATGCCGGAGGTTTCCGCAGGAAGAATGACCCCCAAAGCCTTATGTCAATGCTAGATTACCCGCTTTATGACTTTCAAGCAACCGTACCTAGTTGCCCTCAAACAAGTACTCTGGCAGTGGTGCTGGAGATTTTTGAGAAAGAGCAGTGCGATCGCTTGGTAGTAGTGAATCAACAGCAACAGCCCATAGGATTGCTGTACTCTGTCCGTTTAATCCAAGAATTATTAGGCCATAATGACGATAAAAATTTAAATTTACAGCAATCACTTTCCATCTGGGGGCAAGCTCTCATTGACCCAATACAGACAATACCAGTTTCTGAGCGTGTAGAACAATTGAGTTGGCGTTTGTCCCAACAACAAGCTCAAAAACAGCAGAATTTGGATTGGGCGTTGATTGATTGTGATGGTAAATATTTAGGACTAGTGGATACCTCACGGCTGTTGCGATCGCTGGCTAGGGACAAAATGGCCGGCTCACTCAGTTTTGGCGAGCATCCCCATAAATATGATGCTGTACAAACTCACTCTCCAGCACAGATACCAAATCAACCCCAACCATTGGCACAAAAGCCACTGGTGAAGTTGCTGGAAACATTGCCTTGGCCTTTGATGTTGGAAACGGGTAGTGGCGAGGTAGTAGCCAAAAATCCAGCTTGGTGGCAGCAATTAGGAGTTTTAAAAGATCCAGAAGGAGTCAGACAGCAGGTGGAGGCAATACTAGCCCCCATCCGAGTCCAGAAACCCGAATACGTCAACCAAAAAGGGATCAAAGTTCATCCCAATGGTGGTGAAGAACAATCAACCCCACGGGTGTTGATTAGAGGCGAGTCAATGCCCCAACCAGGTTTGTCTACTGTGAACAACCTCAGAGAACAAGAGACAATCACAGAAACTACATCCAGTCGCTGCTTTTTAGATACTCAACTAGGTACTTGTACCTGCATTGTCGAAGTGCAAAATGGTCAGGAACGAATCTGGCAATTTGCCAAAATTCCATTAGATAGCCCAGAGTTAAAAGTTATGAGTGCTGAATCTGAGATGGCACTCAACACTGATTTGTGGTTAGTTTTAGCAACTGATGTCACTGAGCAGCAGCAGCTTTGCAAAGAACTAGCAGCCAAAAATGCCGATTTAATTCAACTAAATCGCTTGAAAGATGAGTTTTTAGCTTGTATTAGCCATGAACTGAAAACTCCCCTGACTGCCGTTTTGGGATTATCGCGATTGCTAGTAGATCAGCAGTTGGGAGAACTCAACGAGCGTCAAGCCCGTTATGCCGGACTGATTCATCAAAGCGGTCGCCATCTGATGAGTGTGGTCAATGACATTTTAGATTTGACCAGGATGGAGACAGGACAAATGGAACTGACACTAGCCCCAGTCAAAATTCGGGCAGTGTGCGATCGCGCTTTATCTGAGGTCAAAGCCATTCACACTCAAAGCAGCAAAGCCACAGCTACACCTGCAACTCCAAATACTCGTTCATCTGCTCCCCAATTCAGCCTTTCCATTGAACCAGGTCTAGACCAGATCGTCGCAGATGAATTACGCCTGCGCCAGATGCTCATTCATCTACTTTCCAACGCCTTTAAATTCACTGAAGTATCAGGGGAAATTGGGCTGCGGGTGAGTCGTTGGGAAGGATGGGTTGCTTTTACAGTTTGGGATACAGGCATTGGTATTCCTGAACACCAGCAACATTTAATATTTCAAAAATTCCAACAACTAGAAAATCCCCTCACCCGCCAGTTTGAAGGAACGGGTTTGGGACTGGTATTAACTCGCGCCTTGGCTCGCCTCCACGGAGGAGATGTGAGCTTTTTATCTCGTGAAGGTAAAGGTAGCCAGTTCACACTGCTGCTACCGCCGAGTCCGCCAAAAGCAGGTTTTTCAGAGCCAGATCTCGAAACTACAGAAGACACACAAAAAGCCCACCAACAGACGGCAGAAATTTTCACAGCAGGTCGTCAGCATGGTGCGACTTCTGGACAGTATCATGCCGCGAGTTCCCAACGGTTGGTCTTAGTAGTCGAAGCAGTAGGCCGATATATTGAAGATTTGACCGAACAACTCAAAAGTTTAGGATATCGCGTAGTGATTGCGCGATCGGGAACAGAAGCAGTAGAAAAAGCTCGGCGCTTGCAACCAATAGCGATATTTCTCAACCCCTTGCTACCCTTGCTCTCCGGCTGGGATGTGCTGACCTTACTTAAATCTGACGCCGCAACTCGTCATATATCTGTAATTCTGACAGCAACGGCAGCAGAAAAAGAGCAAGCATTTGCCAACCGAGCCGATGGCTTTTTAAGCTTGCCGGTAGAATATCAAGTCTTATCACCACTCCTAGAAAAATTATGTACTGCACAAGGAGTTTTGCCGCTAGCATCAGACAATAACGCCAGTACCCCAACTAAGACTCCACTGCGAATTCTCAGGTTGGTGACTCCTGAGTTTGAATCGGCCAATCCCCACTCCTCACTGCGAGAACATCGGGTGATTGAAGTCGATGACTTAGATCAGGCAGAACTCTTGGCGCGGGTGTGGCAATTTGATGTAATTTTGCTCGATGTAGAAAGTACCACAGCCCAAACCTATTTGCAACAACTAATTCAACACCCACGTTTAGCGGCCATACCATTGGTTACTTGTGATGTCGCAACCACCCTAAAAGCCTCACAAATACCAGGTTTATCTGTATTTCCTTACTTAACACCATTTGGCAAAGAGAGCAGCACTCCCACCGAGAAAACAGATGCCTTAGTATCAGTACTGCAAATTGCTTCTGGTGTTTGCTGCCCTCCCAACATTTTAGTAGTGGATTTGACTATGTTGCGTGATTTACCACAGGTAAGACGCAAGCAAGCCAAAGGTTATCGTACAGAAAAAAATTCCTCCATCACTAGTGAAACACCTGAACGTGGGTCTGAGTGGTTCCAAGCTTTAATTCAGTACCTACAAACAGCAGGCTTCAAAGCAGCGATGAGTCCGTGTTGGGCAGAAGTTTTACAACAAATTCGTCATCAAAGCGTTGACTTGTTATTAATTTGCTTAGGAGAATCAGCTATCCATAAAGATGTACTCAAAGCATTGAAAACATTGGGAGATTCTCCTTTGGATTTACCACCAATTTTAGTACTCAACCAACCATTAAATCGCCCATCTCAGCCTGGGGTCGCTGACAATGAAATTGAGAAGCAAAAGAAGAATGGATTGGAATCAGTAGAAACTATTGTCAATGCGATCGCTAATCGGATATTACCGCGATCTATCTCAATGGAAGATTTGCTAAACCAAATTAATCAAGCTTTAGCTATCAACAGTCAAAATGAAAAATGTTGATTTGGTTATTAGTCCTCAGTCATTAGTCCTTTGTCCTTTGCAAACGACTAATGACCAATGGCAATTTTATGATATGTCTATTTTTTCTTTTTTCTTTTTCAAAAAAGGAATGCGAATCAAATTATAAGCACCCTTAGTGGATAAATTCTTGTAATCATCTGGCTGTAAATCCATTTGCAGAAGTTTTTTCTGTTCAGCCAACAGCAGTAGCGAAGGAGGTTTTAGGCCTTTGGCTGCCTGGTTTTGAAGATGTTCTAGAGCCTCTTGGGGAAATCTGAAATAATTTACGTGAGTTTGACTATAAAATACTACGCTCGGCTTTTTAAAGCCAAGCATAACCAATTCTTCATTTGGTTGTTGAACTTCTTGTATAGTTGCAGACAACTCTCTTAAGGGTAATTGACGTTCGCGATCGATAAAAAATGAAGCAGGCGTGAGGACAAAAATTAAAAACGCTACAAATCCGAGTAAATTTATACCGATTATAGAGTTCCAGCGACGACTCAGTAGTAATCCCGCAACCAAAACAGCAGAAACGAGCCAAATTAGGCCGCCAATGACTGGTAAACCAGATTGCTTAATTAGTTCGTGGAAGTTAGTTATAGCTGGATCGCTACCTAATATATGGGTGATGTTAAACATTGCCGTTGCCAGAACTGATAAAAACGCTACATTCACCCAACCACTCCAGAGGAGGAAGGACGTGGGGACACGGGGACGCGGTGAGGAAGTCGGAGTCTTGGCGGTTTCCGTCGAGTCCGAACTTGCGAACCCGAAGGGGGACGCGGGGACTAATTTCTCCGTGTCTTCGTGTCCCCCTGTCTTTGCGCCTTCTTTTTGCGTACTTACAAAAAGGTCACACCACAACAGGGCTACTAGAATGGCTGCTGCTGGCATTAAAGGCAATACGTAGCTGGGAAGTTTGGTAACAGCAATGCTAAAAAAGCCAAATATGCCAACAAACCAGAACCCGGCAAATAAACTCAATTGCTGAAAACGTTGTTGAGAAAGCCAGTGCGATCGCTGCCAAAATTTCAGTCTGAATAGTGCTATGGGTAGATACACTGAGTATGGCGCAAAGCCTAGCAACACTATTATAAAGTAAAAATACCAAGGTGCTGAGTGACCATTAACTACTTCTGTAAAGCGTTCTAGGTTGTGATAACCGAAAAAGGCATTAATATAATTCCAGCCATTGCGCCAAATCACTAATACATACCAGGGTACTGATAACCCAAGAATTATCAGTATACCTACGAACAAGCGCATTTCTCGAAATACCTCTGGCAGCTTGCCCACGTAAAGCAAAAAGGCGAAAACAATTAGCCCAGGTAAGACGATTCCCACCGGGCCTTTAGTTAAAATTCCACCAGCGATTAGCACATAACAAGCTAAGTACCACTGATTTGGGAATGGGAATCGGGCAGAAGAAGACGCGGTGATTTCTTTGTCCGTGTCTCCGTGTCCCCCAGTCCCTCCCTTGGCGTACCCTAGAAAGAAACACAACAAAGCTGATGCCATGAAGCCAGTAAGCAACATATCAGACACGCCGGTTCTCGCCCAAATTATTGTTTCGCCATTGAGCGCCATCAGGGCTGCTGCCAAAAAGGATATTAAGTAGCGGCGAGTAGGACGTGAAACTTGCTCGAATTCGTCTTGTTTAGCCAAATACCATTGCACAGTGTAAAAAGCTAAACAAATTAAGCCAAATGCAGCGATCGCAGAAGGAAGGCGTACTGCCCATTCATTCACTCCAATAATTGCATAGGCGATCGCCTGACACCAGTAAATTAAAGCAGGTTTATCGAAACGAGTGTCACCATTAAAAAATGGGGTGATCCAATCACCTGTAATGAACATCTGGCGGGAAGCTTCTGCAAACAGCGGCTCTGTCTCATCAATCAAGCCAATGTTGCCCAAATTCCACACAAAAGCTATCCAGCCAATCATCATCAACCACAAAATCGACGCTGTTACACTGAGGGTTGAATTCCTTCCCATTTTGTTGAACCACTGATTGACAGTGCCCTTAACACTCAATTTCATTCTCATTAGTCAATAGTCAACAATTACTAGTCAATAGTCGTTGGTTATTTATATTTTGTTCTTCTTCAAAAAAACAAGTGCTGAATAAGTAATTGAGCAAAATTAATTATACGTGCTTAAGGTGAAGTTTGAAGTAAGCTGTTGCGCCTACAAGTTGCACCATTTTTATTGTCAATAAAAGCTGGAAACCTTCTCCCTTGCTCCCTGCTCCCTGCCCTGCGGTCTCAATGTGCAAATTAAATGCTTAACAGCTTAGCACAGAGGCAGAGGAACGGAGCGGAAAATAATAACTCTTGTACAGACAAGGGTTAATCGCGTCTCTACTCCTAACTCACCACTCAGCCCTCAGCACGACTTATGGACTCAGTGTTAGTTGCCATTCTTTACTTTGGGAATTCCATTTGGGTTGTTGAGTTTCTCCAACAACATAGGGGCCCCAATAACGACGGGAACCATCTTGTGCAAAGGCAACTAAAATATCTCCCTTTTCCAGCTTCAAATTATTCTGAGGTAGAGATAAAATCAGTCCCTTGTCATTACCTTCTTGAGGAGCAAAATCCCAATGTGCCGGGACATCATATTTAGTCTGTGCAGCACTAGAGCCTTTTGCTACAGACTCTCGCGCCAGTAAAGCTAACCGCACAGGCTGATTAGTTTGATTGCTCATCCGCAAAGTTCCCCGATCTTTGACTTTGGTAGCTGATTTATCACGATTTGCCAAGACAGGATAAGTATTCTCCTTAGTGCTATTTTGCACTTGCTTGCTTGGGTTCGTTGCTACAGTCGGTAGATTACTAGGTAAGATATTCTTTTCAGGTGAAATAGCTGTAGATGAAGCTGTACCCCACTCAGAAGTATCGGGTGGCAGTTGTGAAGATGTATCTGGGTTTGTAGACTCAAAGGATACGCTCACTCCCAAGCATCCCACCAAAGCAACAAGCAGTCCCAAGCAACAAGCTGTAACACTGAGGTTACGATACACTGAAGATTTCATATTGATTAATAGTTATTAGAAATAAATATTTTGTCTAGGCTTAACCAAATAGTAGGCCTTTATCACAAAAGGCGATCGCACAAAGTAGCCTAATATAGATTTTCCTCAAATTATAGTGAGGAATGTATGATAAATATCATTTCAAGTCACAAACATTTGCAGGAAATAATTCCTTTGGTGTTTGATTAACAAGGGGTGTAGAGACCGATTGCTTGGTTTTTGTCCGTAAGCTTCCATAAAAAAAGAAAATTAGATACTTAATCAGGAAATTCATTTGTATCAAACAATAAAAGTTTAGTGAAACCGCTAGCGGTCTCAACAAAGTCTCTATTGCCAAACCTGAGATAAATCTAGGTAGTATATTTGATCTTGGATGTGGGAAGGTAGCCTTTTAAGAGGCTATGTAGTTCCCTCAAGATGATAAAATTTACAAAAATTTTGAATAGACACTGGAAGCTCAGTAGATATTTATAATATTAACAAACAAGCTGATGCTAAAACCAATTTCCTAGATTTAAATATTGATAGATTTCAAGATATGTTGACTTTTTCCCAAAAGTCCCTTTAATGCAAAACACACGTCTTAATAACTTGTTCGATGCCATTGCTAGACAGTTGGGGCAATGGTTCCTAAATCCTTGGCGGCGAATATCGTTGCTGATAATTAGTTTTTTGTTCGGTTTTTTTCTGGGAAACGCAGCTTCCACCACAGCCGGCCAACGGGCAGAATTAGATATCGTGGTAGCTGGTTTTTTAGTAGTGTTGACGGAAATTACTAGCAGAATATTTTACCGTCAGAGTTTTTTCACCAGGCGATCGCTCTTGGTAGACTCATTAAATCTCTTGAAAATTGGCTTCACCTACAGCCTGTTTCTGGAAGCCTTTAAGTTGGGATCGTGAGAAGAGGCAGTGGTTCGACTTCGCTCACCAACCAGGCAGGGGAGCAGAGGGGCAGGGGAGCAGGGGGAAATTATGGTTTCAGAAGTGAATGAAAGCTGGCAGCAAGAAGCAAGAGAAGCAGCGTTGGCGGATGGGTTGAGGGCAAAGGCTTTTGGAATTACGCCGGAGAATGTGGATGAGGTAATTGAAAAGCGATCGCATTTACTAAAATCTGTTTTGCCAGCTTTTAACGAGTTCTGCCAAACTACCCTGCAAAGAGAACCCAAGGAAATGTTACAAGTTTTGTGGGACTTGTGGTTGCCTTTGGGTATCAAACTCGCATCGCAGCGTCAAGAGTTGGGACGCCCTTTGATTCAGGGAATATTAGGAGGACAAGGCACTGGGAAAACCACAATGTGCAAAGTTCTAAGCTTGATTCTCCATCAGTTGGGATACCGGACTGTGAGTTTGTCTTTGGATGATTTATATAAAACTTACAGCGATCGCTTGCTTTTAACACAGCAAGATCCCCGCTTAATTTGGCGCGGGCCACCAGGAACTCACGATGTAGATTTAGGTTTAAATGTACTAGATGAAATCCGCGATTTCCAAAGTCCAGTTATGATTCCCCGGTTTGATAAATCTGCGTATAGGGGTGCTGGCGATCGCACTAATCCAGAAATCGCTACAAATATAGATATATTGCTATTTGAAGGTTGGTTTGTGGGTGCGCGACCAATCGATCCAGATTTATTTGATACTGCACCGCCGCCAATTGTTACAGACGAAGATAAAGCATTTGCCCGCGATATGAATCTTCGCCTCCACGATTATCTATCACTGTGGGAGCGATTAGACAGTTTAATTGTGTTGTATCCCAGTGATTATCGGTGTTCTTTGGAGTGGCGAAAACAGGCAGAACACCAGATGATTGCTGCGGGTAAATCGGGAATGAGCGATGCAGAGATAGAGCAATTTGTCAATTATTTTTGGCGATCGCTCCACCCAGAATTATTCATCAAACCATTAGTAAAAAATGCAACATTGGTTGATTTAGTAATTGAGATTAATAGCGATCGGAGCATTGGGAAAGTGTATGGCGATGTACTAATTCGTAATTCGTAATTCGTAATTCGTAATTCGTAATTCGTAATTCGTAATTCGTAATTTGTAACTACTAATATCATAATCCAGCTAATTACTTATGATTCCCACAGTCATTACACCACTCCCCTTAATCCCCTCCTCGCTTGCGGGGAGGGGAGACAAAGCGTAGCTTTGGCGGGGTGGGGTTCTTCGAGTTTAATAAGTAAGCAAACGGACATGATATGAATTCTCAAGCAAATTAGCTAAAAACACTATAATTTCCTTAAAGCGCGATCTATCCTACTTCTTAAACCAAAAATGCCAGAGGAATCGTTACGGCTTTTCTTTTCTTATTCTCACAAAGACGAAGCTCTACGGGATGAACTAGCTAAACACCTGAGCATATTAGAATGGCAGGGCGTGATTTCAAGCTGGCACGATCGCAAGATACTACCTGGAGAGGAGTGGGATTACCAAATTAATGAGAATTTAAACACCGCCGACATCATTCTATTGCTTGTTAGTCCAGATTTTCTTTCTTCTGAATATTGCTGGGATGTCGAAGTTAAGAAGGCAATAGAACGGCATCATGCTAGAGAGGCTTGTGTTATCCCGGTTATTCTGCGAAGTGTTGATTGGAATGGCGCACCATTTGGAAAACTTCAAGCTTTGCCTAAGAATGCTGAACCTGTAGTGTCAAGGAATTGGCATAATCAAGATAAAGCCTTCACTGATGTAGCTATAGGAATTCGGGCGGCTGCTGAGAAGCTAAAGAAGGAAAGAGACGAACAGCAAAAACAGGAAGCAGAAAGGCTGCGACTACGGGAACAAGAAAAGGAAACCAGAAAGTTACAACAACAGCAACAAGAAAGGCTGCGGCTACAAGAACAACAAGAAGAAGCAGATAGGCTACAAAGACAGGAAGCAGAAAGACTACGAAGACAACAAGAACAAGAAGAAGCACATAAGTTACAAAGACAACGAGAACAAGAAAAAGCCGATAAGCTACGACTAGAGCAGCAATCTACTGGTAACGATCTCCTCTCTGAGAAAGGCGTAGACTATACGCGGTTGCGCGATTTACTTAAAGCAGGGAATTGGAAAGAAGCGGATCAAGAAACTCTGACTGTTATGCTCAAAGCATCAGGCAGAGAAGAAGAAGGCTGGCTTGATATTAAATTTATTGACAACTTGCCTTGCACTGACTTACGCACCATTGACCAACTGTGGGTAAAATACAGTGATGGGCACTTTGGGTTTAGTGTGCAAAAGCGCATTTGGGAAAGCGTAGGAAAAAACTACGGAAAGTTTGGCGATTGCGTCGGATGGCGAAAAGGAATGTTTTTTAATAAAGACTGGCTATATTACTCAGACCTAACCTTCACAAGAAATTCTCCGCCAGGACACTTGCCCGCCGAGTCAGTCGTTGAGATGGGGGTCGCTTACCGTCCTGGTGTAAGGTTTTGGTGGGGGCATCGTTTCGTTTCTACTCTCTTCTCTCGCGTCGAGACTTGTAAACTTTAACATATAAGGCTTACAGGAATTAATGGAGATTCACAAACAAGTCATTTCACACGAAGTATTGCGGTTTCTACGTTTCCGTTAGCTGGTACTGGGCAGAAAAAAATTCTTCTTGTTGTGCTTGTAGTACAATGCAAGCTTTTTGGCTGTCATAGCAATTAGCAAAGATAAATTTGCTTGCTACTTTTTCTATTTCATGGTTACTTGCTTCCCATTCATCCCAAGGTAGTCTCATTTGTCCTGGATTTTGCGATTACTTTCAAAGTTGACTTTTGACTTTAATCAAAAGGGCGTGCAGTGATATTCCACTCATCGATCAAAGCTTGTAAACGTTCGCTTAAAGTCTGCGAGAAATTAGCTATGTCTTTTGCTGTATGGCAGAAGCAATAGTCAGTATTATAGTAAAGCAGCATCAGGGCAAGGCGAAAGCCCATCGCACAAACTGACCCAGTGAATTGTATAAATAACTATGAATGTACAACTTGTTAATTCTCTTGTAGAAGTGGTACTAAACCTCTCCCCCGAAGAGCAAAAACTCTTTCAAGAAAAGCTTAGTAACAAGCATTTAACGTTACTAACTAGTAAACCTAAAACATCATCAGAGAGATTATTACTTTGGCAAGAGTGGATAGATACAGCACCAAAAAGCTATGCCAACCTTGATGATGAAGCTTTGCGTCGAGAAAATATCTACGATGATGAAGTATGACCAATTATTTATTAGATACTAATATCCTGTTACGCTCTAAGGATATAGCCTCACCTGATTACAATCTTGTCCATCGCACAATCAGGTATCTAATATCTAATAATCATCGATGTTTTATTACATCTCAAATTTTAATTGAATTTTGGGTTGTAGCCACTCGTCCTGTAGCTGTAAATGGATTTGGATGGACACCAGAAGAAACCGAACTCTCGTTGCAAATGCTAATAAATCAGTTTGAGTGGCTAGAAGAAACACCAGATATATTTCGCCTTTGGTTTAGCCTCGCTACAACTCATAAAATTTCAGGTAAACGCACCCACGATTTACGCATACAAGCAGTAGTCCTTGCCCATAGCATCAGCCATATTCTGACTTTAAACCCAAAAGACTTTCTAGAAGTTGAAGGAATTACTATTATTCACCCCAATAGCATAAACAGCTAGAGGCTGGGATTTAGTGCGATGGTAATTTTTCTTTCCGTGTTTGAAAAGTCTGACAATTTGTAAAAAAGCTCTCTCAATATCTTTAACTACTTGGAAAACCTCCAGCTTGAAAAATCTGTTCGGCAGTTAAATTCAATTCTGGGAAAGTAGGCGAGATGATGAAATCAGTACCTCTAAATTGAGTAACTTGGTATTCACCATCGATTAATTGATAAATAGATATAGTAGGCTGTTTGGGGTTGCCAGTGAATTTTTTAGCGCCTAAACCGAGATAATCTACAACCCAATATTCAGGAATTCCAATCACTTCATATTTACCTTGTTTTGTGTAGTAGTCATCATCCCAATTGGTACTAACTACCTCAACTACCAAGGGAATTGATGCCGCATAACATACAGTTGATTCTTTTTTCCATAGCGGCTCATTCACTAAATTCAGACGATTTAATATCAACACATCTGGCGAGTAGGCAGACACGGAATTAGAAGGTTTTATCAACGCAGTTTTGGGTATTGTATAAGGTAAATTTAATCGGTCAAATTCTACTGTTAGTTTTCTAGCTATAAAACCAACAACATCTTCATGGTCACCAGTTGGTTGGGGCATTTCAACAATTACACCATCATGTAATTCATATCTTCCGCCTTCAGGTCGCCACGCTGCAAAATCTTCAAAGCTTACTAGTTTGGGTATGGCTTGACTCATAAATTCTTGCCTTGGCTTGTATGTTGCCTCAATACTTGCTTTTAAAGCTGACAAATTGCTTTTAAAATTTGTAACAACTGATTTGATCGCTCTCTTTCCATCAAATTTAATTCTGGCAACAGATAATAAATAGGGGGATTTCCTTGTTCGATATAGACAAACTGATAACTTCTACCATTAGTCGTTAATCCCCAAACTGATTTTTGATTATCTAAATTTTTATAAGCGTAAGTGAGTAGCTGAGGTAAACCTGTTGATATATCAATCTGACTATTTTTAGATTCAATTAACAGTACCCAAAAATATGTTTGAGGTTTTGTATGTTTAGCTTTACTAATAGCTAAAATATCAAATCTTCCTTTAATTTTAATATCTTCATCTTCAACTTCAATATCAGCAATATTCTCTTCCAAAACAATCTCAATCGGATAGCGATAAAAGCCAGCTAATCTTAATAAAGGCGCAACTGCAAGAAACTTTACCTGACCTTCAGAAACTTTACCACCTTTCAGGTAGCGTCGAAAGTCATTTCTAATTTGCACAAGTTCTTGTTGTTCTACTTCCGTGAGAGGTTGCAGCGATAAGTAGTTAGAAAATGATTCACTGTACTGTTCTTGAAAGCCAAACAGACGCTCAACTTCTTCTAAAGATAAATTACGAGCATTCAGAATTGTCATATATTTTTGGTTGATTCAGGCGCAACTCAATCCAAATTCCCTATATAAAGCCTATCTTAGCCCTTGGCTGATTACCTGAAATACAAAAAATTCGTACTCAGCACAGCTGTGCAGTGCTCACAATTTAAGCCTTGGCGAATGGAATTCGCTGCTACACAGGCGAAGTCCGCCTGCGCGGACTCAAGGAAAATCAACGTTTTGAAACCCAGGTCGCTGGGTTTTGTTTGTATAGACACGGTTTCTAACCGCCCGTTTCGCTTCAGTTCTACAGAGTAAATGGTTTGCGGTTACG
Organism: Nostoc sp. CCY 9925; assembly: GCF_963920935.1. NCBI lineage: Bacteria > Bacillati > Cyanobacteriota > Cyanophyceae > Nostocales > Nostocaceae > Nostoc > Nostoc sp. CCY 9925. The sequence continues at coordinate 39,388 of NZ_CAWUDO010000059.1, forward strand.
ATCTATCAAACGATCCCATTGCATAGTTAAGGTGCTTCCCATTTTTTCCTGTTGTTTTGCCCACACCGATAGTAAGTCTAGGCAAGAGTGATCTATATAAGCCAAGTCTTGCATATAAACATGCAATTCACTTCCTGGAGGCACAAGTTCTAAAATGTTCGCCAACTTTGGTAGCCTCACAAATGTTGCTGCGCCTTGTAAATGAATGTCTATTCGCTGATTATTTTCGTGCTTAATTATTTGGACATTCAGCACCGACATTTTGTGAATTAGTAAAAGGCCTGTTAACAGAATCCCTATTAAAACACCTGTAATTAAGTCAGTAACAACAATGCCTATTAAAGTAGCGGAAAATATTACCAGAGGAAAACGTCCATACTTCTTTAATTGGCGAATATGTTCTACCTCGATTAGTTTGTAACCAGTAACAACTAGAATTGCTGCCAAACTAGAAATCGGAATTATTTTAAGCAATGTTGGGGCTGCAATTACTAAAATTAACAGCCATAAACCGTGAAGCATGGTCGATAATCTCGTCTTAGCACCAGCTTCTACGTTGACAGAACTGCGGGCTATTACTCCTGTCATAGGTAAAGCACCCAAAAAGCCACATATAATGTTGCCAATTCCTTGGGCTGTTAATTCGCGATCAAAATTGGTTCTTGTCCCGGTATGCAGTCGATCTACTGCTACGGCTGAAAGCAAACTTTCTGTACTAGCGATGAATGCAATGACGATCGCATCAATCAAAACTGGTGCTTGAATTAAACCTGGTAAGCTGGCAATTGTTGGTAATTGAATTGCTTGTGCCAGATTTGCAGGTACGTCAACATACTGAATCGGGAATCGATAGAATGTTGCAATGACAGTGCCAATTACAACGCCGACAAGCGCACCAGGTATCAATTTCAAACTCCTGGGTTTAAATTTTTCCCACAGCAAAAGGCTGATAATAGTTGTTACACCGATGAGTGCTGCAAGGTGATGAGCGCTACTATCAATAGGAAACAAAGCTTTGTCAATAGCGTTGGGAATAGATAGTAAATTCTCAATCCCATGTATGCGCGGTTTGTCGTCTAGCATGACATGAAATTGGGAAGCGAAGATTAATACCCCAATACCTGCAAGCATTCCATAAATTACAGCTGGTGACATGGCGCGAAACAACTGGCCGAGTTTAAATATACCTGCGAGTAATTGAATTAAACCGGCTAACAAGAGAATCGGCCCAACCATTTCAATGCCATATTGTTGAACGACTTCTGCAACAACCACCGCCAGCCCAGCAGCGGGGCCGCTGACTAGCATTGGAGAACCAGAAACCGCACCAACAATAATTCCGCCTACTATTCCTGTAATTATGCCGCGGGATGGCGGAAGTCCCGAAGCGATCGCAATACCCATACAAAGAGGGAGGGCGACAAGAAATACCACCAATGATGCTGGTACTTCGGTAGTAAATGAGGATTTGTCTGCGATTGTTTTCAAATTTCTCATTTGCTTCTCCTCCAATGAAAATTTTTCAAATTTTGACGTGACAAACTGAACCATTACAATGCAGCACAAACTCGGTTTGCATTGAATAGTTGACACATATTTACAGGGTTTTAATTACATCATGGCTACAGCGGTATATTCAGCCCTCAAATAGTAAAAACGCAATCATCAAGTTAAATCAATTTGTATTTATAGCTACCATTTACATTTCTTAATGATTACAAACCCATGATAACAGTAGAGTTATCCGATGGATAATACATAACTTTTTCTATTAGATTGGTAGCAAAAGGTAAAGTAAATTTGCACGATCGCTTAAATTACAGGGTAAATAAGGTATAATTCACAGCCCTCAATCGCCATCGCTAACATTATTTATCGATACAAAATGGCGATCGCTATCTTTTCAAAATCGAATCTATCATTATGAATTAGGTCTAAACTAAAAATTATTAACTTGCAAAAAAGCTGAAACTACGGCAAAACACGCCTACAAAAAATTATTACAGCAGTTTTCATGTATTTAGACCATAATCTTGTTTCTTGCTTTCTTCCTTTGCGCCTTTGCGTGAGATAAAAATAATGTGTTCATTTACTTCAAAATCGCTGTAATTATCCTATTTATTTTGGCGTTTTACGGGATTCATCCAAGCTTCCAATAGGCTAAAAGCTTGGGAAGAAAGTAACGTCAAACATAAATAAACCACCGCTACACCTGCGTAAATTTCAAAAGCGCGATAGTTGTCAGCAACAATTAGCTGTCCTTTACGCACTAATTCTTCAAATCCAATTACAGAAACTAAGCTCGTATCTTTCAACAAACTGATAAACTCATTACCCAAGGGTGGAATCATCCGTCGGAATGCTTGGGGAAAAATCACATAACTCATGGTTTGCATGGGACTCAAACCTAGTGATTGTGCTGCTTCTGCTTGTCCTATTTCAATCGATTGAATTCCAGCACGCACAACTTCTGCAATATAAGCGGCGCTATTCAAACTTAAAGCAATGACTCCAGCGACTAAGCGATCGAAAGTAAATGTGGAACCAAGTTCTTGCAAAATTGCAGGTAACCCAAAGTAAATCATAAAAATTTGCACTAGCAAAGGGGTTCCCCGGAAAAAATCTACATAAGCCCTCGCTAGCCAACGTAAAGGTGCTATATGAGAAAGGCGAATAATTCCAATTAAAGAACCACCAATTAAACCAAAAACTACAGAAAGCATCGTCAATTGCAACGTTACCAAAGCTCCCTGTAATAAAGTCGGAACAGCTTGTAAAATCACATTAATTGACGTAAATATTCGCGGAATATCTGCGTTATTTTGAGTCTCAAACGGTGATGTAGCTGGTAATGATGGCGGTTCGGCTTTCAACCATTTTTGGTAAATTTGCGAATAAGTGCCATTTTTCAAAATATTATCCAAGCCTTGATTAATTAATGCTAGATTCGGCGAGTTTTTAGCAGTAGCAATTCCATAAAACTCTTCCGTCAGCAATTTCTGGATAACTTTAATTCCCTTGAGATTGCCTGTATTTATAGCATATAAAGTTACAGGTGCATCATTAATTACCGCATCTACATTACCATTGAGTAATTCTTGTAAAGCTAGAGGTGCTGAATCAAAGCTGCGAATTTGCACGCCAGGAATACTCTTAGCTTTTGCTGCACCAGTCGTGCCAATTTGTACTGCAATTTTTTTATTTTTGAGACTATCAAAGCTAGTAATATCTTGATTATCTGCGCGAATTGCGATTGCCAACCCCGCTTTAAAATAAGGACGGGAAAAAGAAATCGTCTTCGCCCTTTCCTCTGTAATGGTGATGGAACTAATGGCTGCATCTACCGTTTTGGATTGGAGTGCTGGGATAATGCCATCAAAAGGCAGACTTTGAAAATTTACTTTAAAGTTAGCAGCAGTGGCGATGTCTTTCATCAAATCAATGGAAAAACCTTGCAACTCACCACCTTTTCCTTGAAACTCAAAAGGTGGAAATGCCGGTTCGGTAGCAACTCGCAGAGTTTTTCCCTCCTGTGAATTTACACCACAGCTAGCCAATAACAAACAACTAAAACCAACAACCACACACCAACGCAGCCAACGCAGAAAACTAAATCCAGCCATACTCTTTCATTTCTTCCTTCGCGCTCTTCGCGTTCTTTGCGGTTCGTTCCAAATATTACAATCAACTTTAGAGCAGGAATGATGCAAAATTATGAAAAAACGAACCGCAAAGGACACAAAGAACGCAAAGAAAAGTTTCCAAGAGTTCTTGCGCTTTCCTTAGCCGCCTTCAAATAATTCCTAATTCGTAATTCAAGACTTCTTTTAAACTCATCCCCCACTCCCTACTCCCCACTCTTTACATATATTCACGCAAGAAATCAAAGGGGTCATCTTCCCAACAAGGTTCAGGTATCAGCCAAAACAAATTAATGTGGATGTCGGCTTCAATGTCATCACCGTCATCTCTGTCAAATAGTTCTATTAAAGCTGTCCAGTCACGGTCTCTAAGTGATGGTAACGATGGGGTATATACCTGGAGATTAGTTGGGTAATTCACGCGCGAATTCGTAATTTAGTGCTAAAAAATACTATTTTAATGTTTTGTAAATAATTAGATTTTAACTTTGATAACCGTAGTTGAATAAGTAGGTAGACATAATTAAATGTAAAATACAAAAGTTTAAAATCCTTATAAAAAGTGGCTTTTCCCTTCTGCCTCTGTTTCCTGAGCGAAGTCGTCCTCCTACGGAGAAGCAAGCTACGCGCAGCGTCTCGTAGAGAAGGGCTGCCTTCTGCCTTTTACTTTGATACTATGAACGATAGATGACTCTTATGAGTTTGTCACAATTTAAATCAGACTGGTATAGTATTTATTACATAATTTGCAGCTTACTTTCTTCATACTAAAAAAATCTTTCAGGCTGTGATTCTACTACTTCTACTCCAAACACTTCTGCAAAGGACTGTGCTAGATAAAAACGCACTTCTTCGCAGGTAATATTTGGAATCCATTCGGCTAAACTGCCTACAGGTTTATCAGAGATGCCACAGGGTACAATGCGCTCAAAGCCTGTCATGTCTGGACAAACATTTAATGCAAAGCCGTGCATGGTAATCCAACGGCTGACTTTAATGCCAATAGCTGCAACTTTTCGCCCTTGTAACCAAACCCCAGTAAAAGCTGGAATTCTTTCTCCCTGCAATTTATAAACTGCTAATACGCGAATTAAGACTTCTTCAAGTTGTCGTAGATACCAATGGAGATCTTTTTGATAACGTTGCAGATTTAAAATTGGATACCCTACCAGTTGACCAGGACAATGGTAAGTAACTTCGCCGCCTCGTTCTACACGATGCACATCATAGTGACTTCTGTCAATATCAAATTTCAGAAAATCTGATTTGGCTCCTTGTCCCAAAGTATAGACTGGTGGATGTTCTAGGAGAATTAACACGTCATAGAGACTGGGGTCATTGATGCGTTGAGTAAGGAGCGATCGCTGCCATGCATGAGCGTCTAAGTAAGGCATTAATCCTTGGTTATACAGCAAACAACGGTTTTTGTGTAACTCATTACTATGGATCATGCAAAAAATCAACTGTGAAAGGAACTAAATATATTTCAACTTACAAGGACAGAATCAAAAAATGTCAAGCTTTGCAAAGGATTTTAAAGGAAAGTCAAGGGAACATGCATCTTAAAATACAAAGTGCTAGCTTGAATATATAACCTTAATAGGTGTTGGGAGGAATTCTCTACAATCAGCATCAGGCCAAGAGAATAGATAATGAATGTACTGGCTGATGACTCTAATAACATTGTTTGCATTTCAAACAAAATCTACTTCCACAAAACTTGTGTTCTTTATCAACAGCAAGCAAACCTCAACCGGATGCACAAGGAGCAACTATCAACAGTTCTGTAAGCCTTGCTTTAAAGGAGAAAGTAGTCGCAGCTGCTAGTGTTAAGATTTCTTCATCAAAGAGTTCTAAGTGGATATCCAATCGGATATTAGCGCAGAGATGAGGAAAGAAATCAAGGATATACTTAAAAAAACTCAGATGCAGCAAGTTTAGAGACAGCACAGCAGCAGTAAATGAGAAAAGTTCACAATTTGTTTTGGCGGGAGTGATATAGCTTACCGCAACTTCTTTTCATACAAAGCAAATTCACACATCCAAATATTCAGCGGGAGAGTTTACATGAAGCTTGTCATCCACGGCAAAAATATTGAAATCACCGATGCAATTCGTGAGTATGTACATCAAAAAATTGAAAAAGCAGTTAATCACTTTCAAAGCATTACAAATGAAGTGGATGTGCATCTTAGCGTAGCCCGGAACCCCCGAATTAATCCTAGACAAGCAGCTGAAGTAACTATTTATGCAAATGGTAGCGTGATCCGTGCGGAGGAAAGCAGCGAAAACCTCTACGCCAGCATTGACTTAGTTGCAGATAAAATTGCCCGTCAACTGCGTAAATACAAAGAACGGCGTCAAGATCACAAAACTCATGCCCAACCAACAGAAGAAGTTGTTGCAGAGTCAGTAGTCACAGATTTAATTGGCGATCGCACTCCCGAACTACCCAGCGAAGTCGTCCGCACCAAATATTTTTCCATGCCTCCTATGACCCTTGCAGAAGCCTTGGAACAACTGCAACTCGTAGGACACGACTTTTATATGTTCCGTAATGCCGAAACAGGCGAGATAAATGTCATTTACGAACGTAACCACGGCGGTTATGGCGTAATTCAACCCCGCAATGGTAACGGTCATACCAACGGCAAGAATGGCAAGTCAGCCCAGGCGAATGTTGTGATGGCGGAAAAGTCGCATATTAAATAGGGCATGGGGCATGGGGATGAGGGAGATGAAGGGCAGGGGAGGCTGGGGAAAAGGTTAATGGTTCGACAAGCTCACCAACCGGGAAAAGGGAAAAGGAATAAATTTAATCTTTCGCCTTTCCCCCTTACCCCTTTCCCCATTCCTATGCCCAATCCCCAATCCCCTATTTCACAAGCTGTTGCAGCGTTTTTAGGGCTTCCTCAACGTGACCTTTAAAGTTCAACATTGAATCAAATACGTATTGCACAACTCCCTGTTGGTCGATGACGTAGGTAACGCGACCAGGGAATAAGCCAAAGGCGGCTGTTGCGCCATATACCTTGCGTACTTGGTCGCCTTTGTCGGTCAACAGGGTAAAAGGTAGATTATATTTGGCAGCAAATCGCTGGTGAGATTCGGTGGAGTCACCACTGACGCCGATAACTTCAGCACCAGCGCTTTTAAAAACTTCATACTGATCGCGAAAGGCGCAGGATTCAGCCGTGCATCCGGGTGTGTCGTCTTTGGGATAAAAATATAGAACAACGGCTTTTTTGCCGCGAAAATCTTGCAGGCTAACTGTTGAGCCGTTTTGAGCAGGAAGACTGAAATTAGGAGCGGTATCTCCAACTTTGACTGACATAGCAAGTAGTGGTAGTTAGTTAACAAAATTTTACCTTGTATCCAAGTCTATAAATTTTGCTTGATTAGCTGCATCAAGCGGGTTAACTTAGATACTCATTAAGGAAAAAATTCCGCTTATGCGCCTGACTTCACTGGATGTTTTTCGCGGTATTACCATCGCTGCAATGATTCTCGTCAATATGATGGGAGTTGCAGATGATGTATATCCTCCCTTCGCCCATGCAGATTGGCACGGCTGTACGCCAGCTGACTTGGTATTTCCTTTTTTTCTCTTCATTATCGGTGTAGCGATGACTTTTTCTTTGTCGAAGTACACCGAAGGTAATAAACCAAACTCAGCTATATACTGGCGGATATTACGCCGCGCCGCTATTCTCTTTGTTTTGGGATTACTACTAAATGGCTTTTGGAACAAAGGTGTTTGGACTTTTGATTTAAGTAGCATCCGGTTGATGGGAGTGTTGCAGCGCATCAGCATTACCTATTTGCTGGCTTCTTTAATAGTTCTCAACCTCCCGCGTAAAGCTCAATGGATATTAGCAGCAGTGCTAGTTGTGGGCTACTGGCTAACGATGATGTATGTACCAGTACCCGATTATGGGGCGGGAGTTTTGACGCGGGAAGGTAATTTTGGTGCTTATGTCGATCGCCTGATTATTCCCAAGGTACATTTATATAAAGGAGATGGTTTCAACTCTATGGGAGATCCAGAAGGACTCTTTAGTACTATTCCTGCAATAGTTAATGTCCTCGCTGGTTATTTTAGTGGGCAATGGATACGCAGCCAGCCTGTGCAGTCGCGCACAAGTATCGGGTTAGGATTATTTGGAGTGGGTTGTTTAATTATTGGTTCGGCGTGGGGGTGGACATTCCCCATTAATAAAAAATTGTGGACAAGTTCTTATGTAGTTTTTACAACAGGTTGGGCATTATTGTTGCTAGCAGCTTGTTATGAACTCATCGAAGTACGGTTGATACGTCGTTGGGGTAAGGCTTTTGAAATTATGGGTTTAAATGCGATCGCTCTTTTCGTCGCCTCTGTTTTATTGATTAAAATCTTAGTCAGAACCACTATCGGTACAGGAGAAAACGCCCCTAGTACCTACAATTGGATTTACCAGAATTTTTTCGCATCTTGGGCAGGGGCGCTTAATGGTTCCCTGTTTTTTGGCATAGCCACCGTGTTTTTGTGGTGGGTTGTTGGTGTTGTGATGTATCGCCAACGCTGGTTTTTCAAAGTGTAAATAAGTAATACCAATTCTCTAAAATTCGGCAACAGATTCAAACCACCAAACCTAAATAGAACTGAATTTCTTAATTGCGTTAGCGTACCGGGGCGTACTCCTACGGAGAAGCAAGCTACACGCAGCGTCTGGCAGAGAAGCCCATTGCGAATTGGTATTACACCGTCCTTGTAAGAGCTTCCGCCTTCCTTGCAAGAGCTTTTGCCTTGACGTTTAAGTATATCGCGCAGCCTGCAAGAGCTTCCGCCTTCCTTGCAAGAGCTTCTGCCTTGACGTTTGAGTATATCGCGCAGCCTGCAAGAGCTTCCGCTTTCCCTGTAAGAGCTTCCGCCTTCCTTGTAAGAGCTTCCGCCTTGACTTGATGGCAAACAGACTTGTGTTAACGTGAGTCTCCAACGAAGGCGAAGTTGCGGGAAGGGCGAAAGAAAACTGCGTTTTCTTAAAACGCACCCTACAAAAGTGTAAGTAAAAATTAACCGATACCTTCTCTACGAGACGCTACGCGAACGGTAACCTACGCTAACGCACTTCCAGTTTATCAAAGTGCGATCGGCTTCAAAAAACCAAACTATGTAAACAAAAATAAAATAGATTAAAACCCTATTTCCTTCTGCCTTTAGCATAGTTGCGTTCTGTTTTATCCCAATGATAAATATTCACAACCACCTACTTAATTGTGCATATTTATCGAAACAATCGGGTCTAAAACCTCGCCTTTTAAGGCAAAAAGTTTTTGTAAGGGGTATAAATCCCCCTTACAAAAACGGCCTCCTGCCTCCTGCCTTCGTTAAGGATTGCCAGTGCTGGCAGATTGATGTGAAGATATTAAGATTTTTGAAACAAAAATTTCTCAGTTTCCATTAACTTTTGATGAAATTAGCTTTAGTACACAAGATTTAGCCGTAGTCTAATATTGACGAGTTGTCGTCAATAAAAATTACTAAATAATGGGTGCTGTTTCCATACCTTTACTTTTTAGGGGTAATGGAAACAATTTTGCTTTGTCACAAAAAAATAATCAGCAATTAATAAAGTGTTGTATGGAAAGTTTTCTGCCGCGCACTCAGACCATGCCATCTTTGAGTCCGCCCAAACTAGAAATAAACTGTTCGCCGCACTTCATACACTGGTTGCAAAAGCAGTTTATTAGCTTGGCTTTCACTACCTATCAAACTAATCGCCTGTTTTTCATCGGTTGCAATGAGCAAGGGCGAGTAGCTGCTCACGAGCGATTGTTTGATAAACCAATGGGCATGTATGCATCAAGCAACAGTATATATGTTAGCACGCGTTATCAAATTTGGCGATTTGAGAATTTACTCAAACCAGGAGAAATCTATCAACAAAGCGATCGCCTCTACATCCCTCGCACGGCATACACCACTGGCGATTTAAATGTCCATGATGTTGTGCTGGATGATGCAGAAAAGCTGATATTTGTCAACACAGATTTTAGCTGCCTGGCCACCATCAGCAACGACTACAGTTTTGTACCCCTGTGGCAACCGCCGTTTATTTCTAAGCTAGCCGCCGAAGACCGTTGTCACCTCAATGGGTTAGCGTTGCGCGATGGCAAACCAAGATACGTCACCGCCTGTAGCACCACCGACACCGCCGCAGGCTGGCGTAACCACCGAGTGGGTGGTGGTGTAGTAATTGATGTGCAAACCAACGACATCATTGCCACTGGGTTATCCATGCCCCACTCGCCGCGCTGGTATCAAGGCAAGCTGTGGCTACTGAATGCGGGGACGGGGGACTTTGGATACCTGGATGATAGCAAATTTGTACCTATTACCTTCTGTCCTGGGTTTGTGCGGGGGCTGGCATTTTGGCAAAACTTCGCCATTGTCGGCTTGTCGAAATTGCGATCGCCTACCTTTAGCGGACTGCCTCTAGAAGAGAGGCTGACGGCTGATGGCAAGACTTCCCAATGTGGGCTAATGGTCATCGATATCAACACGGGGGAAACGATACATTGGCTGCAATTCGATGGGGTAGTGGAAGAACTGTTTGATGTGGTAGTACTACCGGGCGTGCGCCAGCCCCAAGCTTTAGGCTTCCAGTCAGAGTCAATCGAACGCTTAGTAACCTTTCCCGGTTCTGGTGGCATTGTCACCACCAAACCCACGGCAAAACGCCCCAGCCTTGGCAGTATCGCTCCCGTCGCCGGATTGCCCCGCCAACTTTGGGAAGACACTTGTACAGACGCGATGAATCGCGTCTCCCAACCCCCAAAATACCAGCGCGTCTATCACCTCACCGCCAGTAGCCTAGCTGATTACGATGCCTTCACCTTTCCGAGTTTGCAGCAACGTTGGCAAACCCAACCCCAACGGGGTGAATTAGTGGGCATTTCCGCATCCGTGGCCGGGGAAATGGTAGCCTTTGCCGTTACCGAATTACTCCCAGAACAAACGGCCGAATTAATCTCGCTGTTTGTTGCCCCAGCATATCGGCAGCAGGGGATTGCTACCAAGCTGATGCAGTATCTAGACAAAGCTTTGGTGGTGGAAGGTTGTACCCAAGTTAGGGTAGTTTACCAGCCGACGACGTTAACTGCCATCGCCCTCGAACCTTTATTATCCAAATTGGGTTGGCAGCCACCGCAAAACACCCAAAACGGGGAAAGGCGATCGCACAAAGTCCTAGTCATTGTCGATGAAGCAACAGGCGAATTCCGGTTGCAGCGACAAAACCAATCCCAGGCAAATTTGCTTGCTGATGCCGCCCGATCGCAGTTTGAGAAAGGTAAGCAATTGGCAAAACAAGGCGATTTGCCAGCAGCCATTAAATGTTTCCAACAAGCCATACGTTTGCAACCAGTTTATATCGCTGCCTACAACCAGTTGGGTAATGCTTTGCAGGGTTTAGGGCGGTTAGAAGAAGCGATCGCCATTTACCAACACATCATCCACCTCAATCCCAATGTCGCTCAGGCACACTGCAACCTGGGGGCGATTTGGCAGATGCAGGGGAAAACACAAGAAGCGATCGCCGCTTATCAACAAGCGATTCAACTCAAACCAGACTTGGCAGTAGCACACCAGAATCTCGCCAACTTACTGGGGGATAAATGACAAGCCATGAACGACGATCCGGCGGCTAGATCGCCGCCACATCAGACCAAAGCCAGGGAACTAGAGTTTTTCAGGAATGGAAATTTCAAGCAGTTGTTTAGCAAATGAAAACAAATCACTATGACCATCTTTAATGAACAAACAGGCAGCAACAACCCCTTCAATATTGATGTGGGGTTAGTCAGCAACCCTACCTTTGCTGACATCGATGGCGATGGCGATTTAGATGCCATTGTTGGGGAAAGATACGGCACGTTGTACTACAAAAACACAGGCACAGCCACCAACCCCATCTACATCCAACAAACAGGCACAGCCAACCCCTTCAATGGCATTGATGCTAATGCGGGGTATTTTAACATCAGCCCCAGCTTTGCCGACATCGATGGCGATGGCGATTTGGATGCCATTTTTGGGAATTTTTTTACCAGCACGATCTTGTACTACAAAAACACAGGCACAGCCACCAACCCAATCTACATCCAACAAACAGACACAGCCAACCCCTTCAATGGCTTTACTCAGGTGGGGGATGCTGACAGCAGCCCCACCCTCGCCGACATCGATGGCGATGGCGATTTGGATGCCATTGTTGGGGATAGATTCGGCACGCTCAGGTACTACAAAAACACAGGCACAGCCACCAACCCAATCTATACCCAGCAAACAGGCGCAGCCAACCCCTTCAATAGCTTTCCTCTGAGGAATTACGACGACCCCACCTTTGCCGACATTGATAGCGATGGCGATTTGGATGCGCTCCTTGGGGACAATAACGGCAGGCTCAATTACTACAAAAACACAGGCACAGCCACCAACCCAATCTACACAGAGCAAACAGGCACAGCCAACCCCTTCAATGGCATTGATGTGGGGTCGCAAAGCAAACCTGCCTTTGCCGACATTGATAAGGATGGCGATTTGGATGCTATTGTTGGGAAATTTACCGGCACGTTCAATTATTTCCAAAACAACACGCCACCAGAGCCTTTTGCCTTTGTTGCCGTCACTGGCACAGCTAACCCCTTCAATAGCTTTGATGTGGGGTTTTCTGCGGCCCCCACCTTTGCTGACATCGATGGCGATGGCGACAAGGATGCCGTTGTCGGAGCATTGGACGGCATGCTCAAATACTACAAGAACACAGGCAGCGCCACCAATCCGGTCTACACAGAGCAAACGGACAGCAACAATCCCTTCGATGGTATTGATGTGGGGTCTTTCTGCAACCCAAATTTGGCGGATCTCGATGCTGATGGCGACTTCGATGCCGTTGTCGGAACAGGAATAGGTTCGTTCAAGTACTACCGCAATACGGGCAGCGCAATTAATCCAATCTATACCGAGCAAACAGGCAGCAACAACCCCTTCAATAACATTAATCCTGTTATTAATGTGGGGTCTGACAGCAACGCCGCCTTTGCCGACCTCGATGCCGATGGCGACCTAGATGCCGTTCTCGGAGAAACTTCCGGTAGACTCAACTACTACCGCAACACGGGCAGCGCCAACAACCCAATCTATACACAGCAAACGGGCAGCAATAACCCCTTTGATAGCATTGATGTGGGGAGGTTCAGCAGACCCACCTTAGCCGATATCGATGGCGATGGCGACTTCGATGCAGTGGTAGGAGCAGAAAGCGGCAATCTCAACTACTACCTTAACACTGGTAGTGCTACCAACCCAATTTATACAGAACAAACGGGCAGTAACAACCCCTTTAATGGCATCGATCTGGGGCAGTACAGCAGACCCACCTTAGTTGATATCAATGGTGATGGCGACCTCGATGCGGTGGTCGGAGATTCTTTCGGTAGGCTCAACCTCTTTGAGAATGTTCCCAATCGCTCACCTGTTGCGGTCAATGATGCCGTCAGCACCAACGAAAACACCGCGTTCAACGGCAATCTCTTGGCTGCCAACCCCACCACTCCCGACAGCGACCCCAATGGCAACCCCCTGACGGTGACTGAAGTCAATGGCAGTGTTGCTAATATTGGTACTCAAATTAACTTGGGCAATGGTAAACTTACTGTGAATTCCAACGGCAGTTTCACCTTTGACCCCACCAATGGCACTGCTGCCCTTACAGATGGCTACGATTACTTAGCTCAAGGAGCTACTGCCACCACATCCTTCAACTACACCATCAGTAATGGTAACGGTGGTACAGCCAGCGCCACTGCCACCATTACAATTATCGGGGTGAATGATGCGGCTACCATCACAGGTACAGCTACAGCAGCAGTTACCGAAGATACCAGCACGCCCAATTTAACGGCGACGGGCGCATTAACTGTTGCTGATG
>NZ_CAWUDO010000060.1:0-52713 GCF_963920935.1 Nostoc sp. CCY 9925
GGGTTGGTTTACTCACTGCTGCTACTGTACTTCACAAGACTGATAACCGCTATAAACAACTCGCGCACAACAACACTAGTATCGCGGCTTTGAGAACCAGCAATTTCTGGGCCAGTCCAAACTAAGTCAATGCGTAGGCGTAGCCCGCCGTAGGCATCGCTCACAGCTTGAGATGTACTTCGTTCTTCTGCCAGCAGTCGCAGTGTGTAAGCAATATGCTGAGAATGTACGCCCATAACATTGAGGCGGTTGAGTTCATCAACTATGTCTCGATTTAAAGCCGCAGGGATGTAGTTAGCTACATTGGATATAGAAAAGGGCGGGGAAAGTCTGCCAGTTTCTAAAGCTGCTGCTAAATTAACGAGGGTTGGACGACTGAGGTTGAGAAAACCCATTAAACAAGTACCTGATCTGGAAAGAATTCTGCTCCTAGTCCTTCAACAGTAGCCACAACCAATGCTCTATCGAGAAACTCATTGCGGCGTTCGCAGGAAGTTTCCGCGATCAGTAGGCATCCGTGACAAGCAGATCCGTGTAAAAATCTTTCCTCTTGTACGTTATCTGGTTGATGTTGAGCGCATACTGGATCGTTAGAACAAAGTTTTCCCAACTCTAAGGCAACATTCAAATGTTCTTCAAGTTGATTCCCTACTTGTACAAGTCCCCCTAAAGTCCCCTCAGAACCGGGAGAACCAGTATATAAAAGGATGCCATAACCTGCATCACTGGCATAGATGCGTTCACGAATTGAACTAGCTGCATAACCACACTCCAAAGATACTGCTGTAATCAAGAGGTGTGATAGGGAATGGAGCATGATATAAGGAAGTCCAGGGAAAATGGCTTTTTCAGGGGGAATGCCTTTGCGATCGCGCCAGACATTGAAACCCCTTTCTAATTTTTGCCCCTGTTGTTTAACAGCCTTCCGTTGCTGCCAATCTTTAACAGCTTGTTTGTTGAAGGCAATAAATACCCCTTCGCCTTTATTCTCAATCGCAGGCACCCATTGACGTTCAAAATCCAAATCAGCACGCCGCACATTAATGCTTAAATCATCAATTTCTCCTTCAATATTAGGGATGGATGCCTCAAAACGGGTAAAGCCAACTTGGGCAATCACTTCTCGCAGACGATGCACTAACACCACCTGTTCTATAAATGGCAATAGTGCGGGATTGAAATTATCTAACTTGCGTTTACTAGCATAAAACTCGTCATTAGAAGTACCTATTTCTGCTGAACAAGAAAGTAAGGCTTCAATTTCTACTTGTTTGATGGTTTTAGAATCGCTGCTTCTTCCACTTTGACGGCGTTGAATTTCTGCCCAAACCACCTCTGCTCCAAATTTAGTTAAATCAGCATACTTAGGATTCCTTTTCAGATTTTTTTGCACTTCATCCAAGTCTTCCAAATATTCCAAGTCCTGTAAGTAATGGCGATCCACTACTTTTTTCAATTGCTCATCAGCATCTGGAATCGAAATCACGCTGAGGGTTTGAGCAAAATAAGCATTACTAGCAGAACGTACCAAAAGACGGTTATGTTCTGGTTCGTTGGTTTGGACAATATTACCTGATTTATCTGGGACACAGACCCAACATGGTTCCTGAGCTTTAGCACCCAGCCAAGGACGATGCCCTTGGCATTGTCCGAAAACTTTGGAATTTTTGGCTTTAGCTATGGAAAGTGGACGACGGGCTTTTTTACAGCCATCACAGCGCACAAAAATTTCTTCAAAGTCATTGCCAGAGCCACCTTCATCTAGCCACAGTTGTCCCCGACAGGTAGTTTTAAAATCATTATGGGCAAAGGCGTACCAGTCTATATCGCTCAGATGTCCATTTATACAAGCTTGCACAAAGCGGACTGGTACGTATGACACGCGCTGTCCTTCAAATTTTGATCCCTCCTTAACTGTTCGCCAGTTAGCTAGGGGACGGGTACGGTAATCTTTCCCGTTGAAGCGAATGGTTTGATCGACTTGAGCTACAAACCAAGCAGGAAAAATAAATGCATCCACACCAGTGAGAGGCATATTCGGGTCTGAAGTCTCTCGTGGTGGACTAAATAGTTCGATATTCTTAACTTGCAGCATTTCGCAAACTTTATCTTTCAAACGGTCTTCACGAATAGGCTGCATTTCACCTTTCCAGTAGGTCAATCCCCCAATCACTACCGAATATTTAGGTAAATCTACCATCGCTCCTGGGCCAAAGGTTGATAAAAGTTGGCTTTGGCGGATTTCTGCTTGGGGTTTTATTTTGTTGTTTGACTTTTTCATTAAACCTCTTCCTCTATTTCTAAACCAACAGGGTCACGCACAAAAAGTTTCACTACTGGCTCGACATCTCGCAAGCTGCGTTGGGCTTTGAATTTTTGCCGATCGCTACTTTCTTTGTCCGCCTTGGGGTCAAGGGCATCAAGTAGTAAAGGGGCTGCCATCTCTATTTCATTGCGTTGATATTGTAGGCGTTGGTCTTGCACGGCAATATGTTGCCATGTATCTAAACGGTCTATAACTTGTCGCCGGATTTCTTGACGCAGACTTTCGGCTTCATCGGCTTTTAAGGGGCTATGTCCCTCTGCACGTTTAACGATCGCATCCACCACAAAATTTAAAAACAGGCGATGTTGGGTAATTTGAGCAGCACCTAGAGGCGCTGTCATTTCTGGATTACCTAATCTGGCAAGGGCAACGGTGACACCTGATAAACCCCGATCGATGGCGCGGGGTGAGAAGGGAGTAACGCTACTTGCTTCCACTGTGCGGTAGAAAGTATCATGCCAGATTTGAAAACGTTCGTAGTGAGAGCGATCGCGCGGTCGGTGAATGTTGAGTAAGGTAACGACTAAACCAGGTTTTTCAGCTTCTCGACCGACGCGGCTGGTAGCTTGGATATATTCAGCAGTGGTTTTCGGCTGTCCTAAAACTACCATCAGCCCTAAGCGCGTGATATCTAGCCCTACGGAAATCATGTTAGTTGCTAGGGCAATATCAACTCTTTCTTTCTCATGAAAAGGTAAAGCTAAACGACGTTTGGTATTAGCAACTTTGTTAGTGCTGATGCGAGAGGTTAATTCTTCTGGTTCATCATCAATTTTGCGATCGCAAAATAAGCTAAACGGTTCTTGATAGCGACGGCGATCGCCATAATGACTCAGGCGGGAGTTGACCTCATCTTCCACTAGGCGGCGACTACCACCCAATTCCCGCAGGGAATTAAAATAACCTAGCAGTGTCATATAAGGGTCAGCAGGATTATGCGGATTTGTTTTCCCGCCGGCATCTTCCCAAGCTTGTTTAGCTGCTCCCAACAGGGCTAAGTATGCTCGTAACAGAACTACCTTAAGGCTGCGTCCTTGGGCTACAACTCCGACATAAAGCCGTCCCGGTGTTTTGGTAATTGGTACGGTTTCGGCAAAAAAGGAGTCGTGGCGATCGGGCCCAGGAGGCGGAAAAATATCTACCTGGCTGTGACTAAACAAAGCTTGAATTTGGCGCTCCGCACGGCGGACTGTCGCAGTGGAGGCAATAATCTTCGGTCGGATAGTTTTATTATTGTGCGTCACACTACACAGAACATCGATAACCGTTTCGTATAATCCCACCATTGTTCCCAGAGGCCCAGAAATCAAGTGTAATTCGTCTTGAATAATCAAATCTGGTGGGGGTAAATTTTTGTCTAAGGCTCGACCTTTGGTTTTAGCATCAGCTGGGCCAGTGAATCCGGCTTTTTCATCAAAATGAGTTACCTTGCCAAATAGCGCTCCAGTTTGACCAACCCAAGGCAGATTCGCAAATTTATCAACGGTGGAAATTATGAAGCAAGGAAGCCGTCGATAGATTTGTTCATCTACGGCAACGATGGGTAGGGGGTTATTGCCTTTAAATACACAAGCAGGTTGACCATCTGCGTGTTTTTTCCGATTTTCGCAGATTACCCGCAGGTCAGTAGGTGCATCGGCAAGTGGTAAAAGTTGAAACGATCGCGCTTTCAATTCCGTGCCACACCAAGGACACCTTTCTAGGGGAATCGGCTTTGGTTTATGAGGATAATGCCGATCAAATTCATGAGTCCGCGCCCAAGCTGAATTATCTTTGTCGCCTTTTTTACCCATTTTATTGGGTGTGGCACCCTGCCCAACCCACAACCCAATCTCAAAGGGATGCTTGCCTAGTCTAGGATTTTGCTGACGTTCTAGTTCTAAGGCACAGACGAGGGTTGCGGCTCTTTCCAATTGGTCTAGGGTGAGGAGGCGCAGAGTGTAGCGCATGAGAACGCTGACACCAGCAGAGTGGATACTAGGATCGCGCAGACGACGCAGCACGAGAGTGAACGCTGCCAACCCTAAATAGGCTTCGGTTTTGCCGCCACCTGTGGGAAAGAACAGCAAATCTACTATTTCCCGATCTGGATGTTCTGGTTGAGCAATGCTCAGGATGTTCAACAGCAGAAAAGCTAGCTGGAAAGGTCGCCACTTCGGTGGTGAAAAGTCTTCAGGGGATTTGTCTGGATTATCGTGAGTTAGGCGTTGTCTTCTAGCAGTTGCTAGGGCTTGGTTAGCAATTTGAAAAGCTTCTAACACCAGAGGATCGTCTAAAGCTTGTAATCCGGCGGCTATGCGTTGCTTAATTCTGCTAGCTGTGGTTAATAATTCACTAGCAATTTTTCTCTGGTGCGGTTCAGTGGGGGCTGCGGCTTGCTGTTTGGTAATCCATTCAGTATATGCAGTCACCATTGGGTAAACCATCTGAGAGATTGTTGCCGCGTCTTTTGCCTTAGCTAGTGCTTCCATGCCTAGTTCTAGCCCCGGAATTTCTGCTGGTTCTACTCTGGCCACCTCTGCTGTGGGCATCCAGTTAGTACGAATTTCTTGACAGATATGATTCGAGCTAAGGATAGTAATAGCAGAAACATTGTGTCCAACAGCATATTCGCAATCGTTGCAGTATTGCAGGCTTGATACCGCTTCGTCCCTGTCTTGGCTGTTTTGCCCCCGCAAGTTAGGGCGGGATACAAAAGCGTCAGCTGTGCGGATGGTGAGGCAGGCTTGAAAAATAAAACTGATGTCGTGCTTTTGGTTGGGATTGTTGCTGCGGTAGTTAACTAAGAATACTGAAACTGAACGCGTACCAACAGGGAGTTTTTGTTGAGGTGATGAAGCTACAGCCCGATTTGACACAAATAACTTTAAGCCGTTGCTGTCTGGAACTTCAATCTGAATTTTTCGCTGATTTCCCAGCAGGGAAATAGGCATACTAATGCAATGAGGAGAGCGTTGCCATAATTCTTGCTTGGCTGACTGGGGATTCTCGCTATCATCTAATTCTGTTTCGCTTTCAAGAAATTGGTAGTCACCCCACTGCACAGTTATATTCAGTTCTGTGGTATTTTCTGGTAGAAGAAAGCTCAAGCCAATGGAAGAAGGAAAGTGAGCTTTACGGGCTGAGGAGGTTTCGGGAGCATTGGCATCTTCATTAGTATCACTGCTACTAAGTTGTTCGAGTGTGTCGTCTGCTGTTTCGTCCGATCGCACTTCAACAGGCGCTCCAAAAGGTACTAAGAAACCTGTAAGATACCACTTAGAAGGAGCTTGGGTGAGGATTTCCTCGGCATATTCAACATCATCAGGGGTTGGCCCCACCAAGTCTAGTTGCATGGCGCGGATTAGATGCGATCGCACTTCGGCAGATGTGGTCATAATGAGGGCAGGGAACAGGGAATAGGGAACAGGGAACAGTAAGTGTTCATAAATGATTTAGGATGGCTATGCTTTTTTGGGAATTCATCGGTATGGCTAACGTTGAACCTGTCACATAGAAGTAGAGGGAAAATCAGGAATAGTTAAAGTCGTTTCCGTCGCCTTGCGAGATTTCGCTACTTTTTTAGTATTCCCTTTTGCCTTGGATTTCTGTGCAGCTTTACCGCCTAAAATTTCCGCTTCGGCGCGTTGCTGGTTGAGTTCGAGTAAACGGGCTAATACTTCGTCATGAATTTCTTCAGGCCAACGGTAGCGCCAAGGCTTTTTCTTCTGGCGTTTGCTGGTGTTTTCGTCGTCTTCTTCGTCTTCGTAGTCAAGTAGGAAGGTGCAGTCTGTGGAAATATCTGTCCAGCCGTAAGCATCGAGGACAGCCCGATCCATTTGGGCGTGGAGTAAGCGTAGTTGTAAAATATCGGGGTGGCGTTCGTCGGGATCGTGGAAGCGATTGTATGTGTCGGTGAGTCCCTGGTTGTTGCGAACCATTAAGGCGGCGCGATATTCGTAATAGGTTTTACCCACAGTTTCTAGGGTGCAATTGATTTCCCAGTTTTCGGGGAAGGGGAAGGTTTCAAAGCAATCAGTAGGAGAATAGTTAAGATCATCCTTCATAGTAGAAGAAAAAAATCGTGCAAATATTTCGTGAATACGACTTTGTAAAATAGTAAAAGCTGCATTTTTATCTATTGCTAAAACTACTAACTTATGAGAATAAACCATCCCATTTGGTAAAAATGCAAAAGATAAATGTTTACCGATAATACAACTTACCAATACACGATTAAGAGGGGCGATCGCTTTATTACCCTCTTGGTTTCTACGCCCAAAAAGCCACCACTGACGGCTATAGCTTCCTGGCTTATTCTTTCGTTCTGGAAAAACCTTTTCTTTGACTATCTTATACAAATCTGAATATTCTTGCGCTTCCGTCTCACTCATCTCACCAAAATTAATTACATAGCGATGATGTGAATGAGTCGGACTAGAGTTAACCTCTTCTCCACCAATATAAGGAAATATTCGCTCTTGATTTTTGGGATTTTGTTCAATCAAACGGTGCATTTCTGGAATAGGTGTAGTGTCAGAGTTGGAATCATCAAATGTGAAACCCATTCCCAGCACAATGCTACCAATGAAACTTTTATTAGTATTTGCTAATAAAACAGCAGGGTTTTTATGTCCACCTGACTTAAATAGAAAGGCAGAAATTAAGTCAACTTCGCGCCCATCTAACAGCTTTACACCTTTATACTCACCTTTAAAAATGTGAACTACACTTACAACAACGGCTGCTAAACCCGGCCAAATTAACCGCTTTTGAGCATTGTAAATTATACCTTCATTATGACAGATATAGCTTAATCCACTGCTACGTGTATCACCTTGAAAAATAGTATTTGTAGCAATCAAGCCAAAAGAGCCAAACTTCCGTAACAGTGTAAACGCTCGTCTGAAAAAGTGAGCAACTAAATCACTATTGTTATTAGCTTCTGGATTTACTACAGGCAACCAATCTCTATAACTATCTCCTAATACTGTACTAATTCGTTTACCACCTAAAAATGGTGGATTACCAACAATCGCATCAAACCCCGGATTATCTCTATCAAATACTTCTGGAAATTCAATCTCCCAATTAAACGCCGGAACAGGTTTTTCACCATACCGCAATTCCGCACAAATTCGCCTGACATCTAAATCATCTTCCTGATTTTTCTGCCATTGATAAAACTTCAACCATGAATTATCACGCTCATCCTTTCTCGCCTTGTCCTTATCTTTGGCGAAAAATGAAGCAATAACTAAATCCCCTTTCAGCCGAATATCCCCCAACTCTGTTTCTATATTTTCGTAAAAATCGCGTTTGGCTGCATAATTATCTTCATCCAAATTGTGAATTCCATTGCGATAAAACTTCGCTTTCTCCATTGCTAGATTAAACAAAGGTAAATTTGGGTCTTTATAAGTCTTGTCTTCTGACCAAGTAAACGTTTTAATTTGTTCAGAAGTTAACCCAACTAATGAATCACCCCACTTCAAAGCATGGTCTAAAAAAGTAAAAGGATGAGCCTTTGCCAAAGTTGCCAACCACAGCGATAACTTAGCCAAATTCACCGCAAATGGGTTTTTATCCACACCATACAAACATCGTTGCGCCACTAACCGCCGCGCATAAAGTAACGGTTCTTCATCAATTGGAATTTCAGGTAATACGTTTTGCTTATTCCACGCTTCAACTAATTTCTCTGCCAACTGACGACAACTTTCCACTAAAAATGCCCCCGACCCCATTGCCAAATCACAAATTTTCAACTCTAAAATCTGCTCTGGTGTGGGGTTTTCTCCCAAAGCCGATAAAATTGGTCTGAGAGTTTCTTTCACAATCGGCTCAGTCAATGCACGAGGCGTATAATGAGAACCACTACGCCGCCGTTCTTCCCCCGGTTGCAAATACAGAGAACCCACAGGCATTAAACTCGGCGTTTTCGGTGATACCTTGCGTCCCAACGCCGCCACTACATCTTCTGCTGTCCTCGCATCCTTTAACTCAGTTAGGGATTTACCAGTAATTTCGCAACCAGCAAAATCCTTTAAATATTTAGCCCGTTCTCCCGCCTTAGTTTTGAGAATGTCCCCAACGCTGACAACAACTGTCACCGAAGATTTAGAACCTTTGGGTTTACTCCAAACACCGATAGCAGGACTACTTGCTCTTTCTACCTCATAGCCGGCGGCTGCCTCATAGACAGACCCAATTTGCTCAACCGCCAAGGAACGGTAAGACAGGCGTTCTCCATCCAGTACCAGTAACCCTTGCAATACCCGGTGAATTACCCCATCTGACACGCGAGGGGGTTCAAGACTTTCTCCTGTTTGATATTCTGTAAACTGGAGACGACCTTCTAAAAACGGATATTCATCTGGGTCAAATAACTGTCCATGACGAGCAGGTAAGTACAAATCAGCATGACCGCCGCCATCGTAAACCAGACGAAACAGACTCAGCAACCACGCCCAAGCACCATACCTCTGATCCATTGTATCTGGGTAGTTACCTGCATCTTCTCGCAAGCGCTCGTAAAGTCCACTAACTGAGTAGTAGCGTGTATAAACTGCATCTTGAGACATCAGTCCCCGATCTTCAGCGTAAAGCAGGAATACCAACCGCAGCAAGATGGTAATCAGTCCACCGTAAATATGCTGGGGCGCAGTGGTGGCGATGTCACTCACTAAGCTGCTTTTAGTGGTTGCATCTGCGATTTGGAAGCCACGCAGTAAATCCCATAATGCCTCTAATACCTGCTCTGCTAGCTTAATAGAGACATCGCTTTGATATTTCCGGCTTTTTTCCAGGATTGCAGACAAACGGCGATCGCTAGGGACATTAAACAGTCGGTCAGCCGAGAGCAACATCTCCATTGCACCCAAAATCAGCCGCCCAGATACCTCACACATTGCCTGTACAGGAAAAGTCAGGTGTCCTGATGACTCTCCAAGTGGTGCATAAACCAAACGCAATTCTGTACCGTTGCACAATAGCCCAGTATAAACTTTCGTTTCTTTCAAAAGGCGCTCAAACTTAGACTGGGGGCTGGCGTGCCAACCAGTAGATTTACTATCCTCCGCACCTGCATTGTCAAGTTCAGTACCATCAGGAAGCACCTGTACCAGCATCATCCAGTTGCCATTAGGGTCGGGTACAGCATACGTGGGTGTCAAAACTTCGTTGTAATCTAGGAGTGCGATCGCTAATTCTTCTGGACTGACAACTAAATCTTCTGGTTGCCAACCTAAAACGTTGATAGTGAAAGCAGGAAAGTCGTCAATTCCAAAGGTTTCCTTACCAACATCACCGGAGAGGGGTTCACGTCTAGCAACTTCTTGCAATGTTTGTTGCAGTTCCACCACATTGCGGTTAACCACAGCTTGGGCTGCTGACAATGCAGGCGGAGACACCACCAACCCCACAGGCTGGAGAAAGCCCAACCATTCTTTATGTAAGCGAATTTCTGGATCGTTTGCCATTGTTTATACTCCCTCTAGCCGGAAATCGGCCATAAATAAATTACGCCGACTGGCTCAATCCGCACTGCTTTTACTTTGTAGGCGGCTTCAATTCGGGCTGGTTCTGAAATTAGTTCGGTTGCGATCGCTTGAAGGCGTTTTTCCCAATGGCGACGATCTGCATCCAATTGGCGCTGTTCTTCTATGAATGGAAGAGACAACTGCACTACCTTAGATTCTTCCTGACACTTGAGAATTCGAGTCTGCTGTTCTTCCAGAATCTTCTTCATCTCAGCAGCTTCCCTAATACCTCGTTCTGTGAGTTTCCTTTCCGCCCTTTCTGCTAAAACTGTGGCGCGGCGTTCCAGATGAGGAATTAATTCTGCTACATCTTGGGCTGCACTTTTTTTCAGTCGCTCTTTTACTGCTTCTGCGACTTGCAACAAGTGGGGAGAAGCTAAGGAAGTTTCAAGTAACTCTAGTACATTATCTTTCTCGCCTTCTGTTAAAGACTGAAGTTTCTTGCGTCCCCGACTGGTTGGATCTGACCACTCTGCTGCGACTGCAATTACCTGATCGTGTAAGCGAGAAGCCCGTTCACCATACAGAGCTAGTCTTCCCAGTGCAATCACTTTTGGCATTGGGTCATTAGTTAGACAAACACAAGCACGAGTTAATTCATCGTGCAAGAAACCCTGAGCTAAAAACCTGCTCAGTAAACGCTGGACAATTCTGTGTTCTAAATGCAGATGAACTACATCCCCATCTAAAGAACCAGGATCTCGAAATACTACAGGGCGAATCGGTGCTTCTCTTCGCCATTCCCAAGGCTTTTGTCCGATTTTCCGAGGTGTTCTCAGGGTATCAAGTGTAGTTGACCATGTTGGATCTGCACCAGTACGCTGGTCGAGAGCCGGAATTGTCCAACGGGCAGTTACAGGATTGTTAGCAACTTCATTCACATCTACAGGGGCAAGTGTTGGGACTCCCAGAATTTCTAAAGAAGCAGAAATTGCATTACGGAAGTGATTGTCATCTAGTCCCAACCAATCCCGCGAGTCTTTCAACATTTCTTGTAAATTCTCAACTTGTTTAGTCAAATCCTGTTGGCGGAGTCTCGCTTGTTCCAGTTCCTCATTAATTACCTGTGTGTTTACTGTTTCCTTGTTATTGAGTTGTTCTGCCTGATTAATCGAATCGGCAAGATGATTTACTTCTTGGTGGCGAATCCCATTAGCCAGTAAGCGCGACACATTTCTTTCAACTACTGGTGCAAGAGAACCAAGTTCTTGTTGAATCGTCACTGTTTTCCGCACTAGTACGTCTAATACTTTGTCTTCTGTGCGTTGCGGTAAGACAAAGTAATAACAATGGACAACAGGCGATCGCTGTAATTTGCGGTCAATCCGTCCGTTACGCTGTTCCATCCTCGACGGGTTCCACGGCACATCAAAATGGAACAAGTCAGCACAGTTGTTTTGGAGGTTCACCCCTTCTCGTGCTGCATCTGTGGCAATCAGGATTCGCAGGGGATGACGCGCCGGGTCAGCGTTAAATGCACTTTTAATAGCTTCGCGGCGTTCTTCTCCAATGCCCCCATGAAATACATCTATGCGTTCATGTTCGCGGTTAGAGCCTGCGATCGCTGTTTGTAGCTGCTGTTGTAAATAACGTTTAGTATCTGTATATTCTGTAAAGATAATTACTCGCCGTTCTAACCAAGCAGCATTCGGTTGACCCAGATCGGGACAAAGATTTTGGCGAATCCACTCTACCAGTTGTTGAATCCTCGGATCTGGCTGGTAGCGAGAGGCATTAGCTACATCTGCCATCTCATCTAAAATTGCTAGTTCACGGGCTGTTTGTCCCGCAGCTTGCATACTAGCTGCTACCATTTGAGCATCTTCTTCTGCAATTACTTCCTCTTCGGAAAATTCAGCCCGTTCGTCATCAGCACCAGGGGATTCAAACAGCAACGGGAGACTGGTTTGATGTATGGATGGGCGGTGAGCCGCTTGTTTTTCCATCCCCGTCCGATGCACCTTTAAAGTCCGAGCAAATGCCTCAATGGAAGACAAAAGACGCTTTTGTAGCGAAGTAATTACCAACATCGCTGTGGTCTGGGTAGACTTCGCTGCATCCTTAAGTCGTTCTTCACGCAGATTGCGATACTGTTGCAGCAATCGGGATAATTTGAGTTCGGGCGCGTCTTCTGGCAGGTTATCAATAACTATAGGAAGAACGTAGCGTTGGGGAAACTCTTCTCCGATCTCTCGTAAATCTTGTTTTAAGCGCCGCACCATTACTGTGTCCAGCAACTTGCGATTACGAACGGGTACTCCTCGGCAGAAACGCTGGGGATCAAGGATTTCTAGCAAGGCGGCGAAGCTGTTGGAATGTCCATTGTGGGGAGTGGCAGATAAAAACAGCTTGTGTTCAAAACGCGGTGCTAAGTCTCGAACAGTTTTGGTCAGTTGGGAATCAACCGCATACTTTGCACCACTCGCAGGTGCAGCATTGTGAGCTTCATCAAGGATGAGCATGGAAGCAGCTGCAAAATCACCAAGCCAGTCCCGTAATGGTGCGGCATAGGTTTCATCTCGTAGCAAGGCGTGGGAAATAATGAACCGAGTATGCGTCATCCAAGGGTTGATTCCATAACCCCGTTCTTGACGACGGGCAGCAATAAACTCACGGTCAAGAATCATAAATGTAAGCCCAAAGCGACTCTCCATTTCTTCTTGCCATTGCCTTACCACTGACGGCGGACACGAGATAACTACTCGTCTAACCTTTTGCCGCATCAACATCTCACGCAGTATCAGCCCTGCTTCAATTGTCTTGCCCAGCCCTACATCGTCAGCAATGAACAAACCGACTCTCGGCATTAGCAAAGCTTTACGTAGCGGCTCTAATTGATAAGCTTTGACTTCTATACCCGCTCGGTAAGGCGCTTGGAAAAGCTTGGCATCTGTGGAGGTTACGCAATTCCACCGTAATGTGTGCAAATAAGCAGAAAACAGGCGCGGATTATCAAAACCTCGATTCGCTATCGATTCCCATGATGTCGCCCCTACGATTTTCGCATCTATTTCCCGTTCCCATAGGACTTCTAGAGATTCTCCTAACGCATCATCTTCTAAACAAGAAAGACTAACTTTAGTGTCTTGCTCTGGAGACGGTTTCGACACAACTTCTTCTACAAGATACTGCCGCGATCGCACGCGCACAATCTGTCCAGTTACAATGTCAGTCACTCGTGTCTGCCCCCTTGTAACTCGGCTGGTATTATCCCTCCTCTAATCATGAGAAACTCACTCCCCTAAACCCTTATGTCTAATGACTGGTTGGACTAGAGTGCTAAGAAAGCAACTATGCTTTTTTAGTAGCAGGTATAAAATAGTTTCTTAATCTATTCGAGTCTTAGCACCTGCTACATCTTATGAAGTATTTTTATATACGGCTATATTATTTAGCTAATTATCAAGGAAATTTTAAAGCTTTTATTTTATAAGCAATTTACAGACTATTTTTCTCAGAAGTCTTACGTAGATTAGTTTTCAAACTCAGGTCAACATTAAAATTTTATAGTAATAACACTTAGTTTTTTAGAGTAAGCAATATTTTGTAGTACGACTTTGAGATAGCTTCCTTGGAGTAGCGAGCGCCTTATGCTTTGAGAATTTAACTCACGAAATTTCATAAATTCTCATTGTGGACGGATTCATTTTCGTTGATTAGCTCGATTCAAATGAGTATTTTATCGTTTAAAAAATAACAACATCCCATGTGGATTATCTAAAAATACATCTTTATTACTATTGTGATTTTGCGATTCATACCCTTGCAAATCTTGACTTGAAAGTGAGTACACATCAGTTGCAACAAGCTGATATCCTTGATTATTTAAATAACCAACTAATTTATCAGGCATGACATGAGACGCGCCGTAACTTGGTAACAAATTATGTTCAATTTTATCCTGGTCTAAAATATTTAATTGCACAACACCTGTACGACAAAATATATCAAAATCAATCGGCTCAAATAAGCCACTTGTAGTAATTTCTATTGAATTTAATTCCATCGCCAGTTGCTTTATACTTGCAAAATTCCGCGACCACGGGTTGCCCATTAAAAATAACCGTATCGATATTGCCTCTGGCTGCACCTTCACGATATCAAGTAATGTTTTTGTAACCGCATTTAGTTGCAAGTAATCTAATACTCCATGAACCGAAACTAGCCGCAGGCTATTAGGAGCGTAAAGTTTTGTCAGTTCTAGTTCTGCTAGATTGCGATCGCAAAAATAATTTAACTGTAGGTTTGGGTATTGGCTGCGTAAAGCTAAAAACTTTTCTGGTGGGTTAGGAGCAATGTCGTAACAATCGATTGTCGGAAGTTGGTAGCGCGTTAAGTCAACTCCCTCAAAACCAAAAAAAACTTCACGTTCGGCAAAACCTGCACCCAAGATAGCTGCACTATCACCATTACCTGAAAGAATCGCTTCCCAGGTGAGGGGATAAACATTGGGGGTAAGTTCTAAAAGCCTAGCTCGACTAATTTCTAAGATATTGCCACTGCCCTTGTTTTCTAGGAATCTTACTGCCATAAAACCTCGCTATATTATGAAACAACCTTGGGACGACTGATTAGGGTGATATCTTTACCTTCGCCCAAACGGTACACTTCTGTGCGATCGCCAACATCAATTTCAAAAAACCGATAGCTTGTAGTAAACCGCGCCCACGGTGCCAAAGGATTAATTTTTGGGAGATTGGTTGTTGCTTGGTAAGTAATTTCAAACCCCACTCCCCCATCTTGCTTGAACATCCGCAAAAAACATTCGTAGTCTCTAGCGTGCCAAAAATCAGTCGTTCGGCGACGCACCACATCTTGGGAGTCAGAACTCATCGCCCGTGCTGCTGATGCGGACACGATCAATTGCAAATTGTCAGACATTCGTGTTAAGGCAAGTTTCTTATCTGGGTTTGAGAATATTTCATCAACAATTGGTCTAAGCTCAGGGTGCAAACAAGTTTCAGCAATGTAAAACCCTGAATACTTGCTGATATCATTCTCAAATTTCCGATTAACTAGTCTTTCTGAATCACAACTAACCGACTTTCGTAAGCTCGCAAAAATCAAGTCTTCGTATAACTTCTGCTGCGATGCTGGCGTTGCTGCAAGAATTTTGAATGCAGACCCACGCATCCCCTGAATTCCTATCAAAGCACAGGTACAATCGAGGGATGCCGCCCACATTGCTAGAAATTTCCGATAGTTGGTATAAAGCATTAATGCTTCCTGGTAGTCAGGAGCTTTAATTTTGAGTAGATGCTTTACTGGATTGGGTTTAATTTCCCATCCAGGCTTGCATAGTAAAGCCCATAACGCAGAAGAATCTTCAATGGCATCCATGCATTTATGCCCCAAGCTTATTAATGACAATTATTGGTCTGTCCGTTTTTGTCAAACCTCATGCGGGATATCAAATCCTTAAGATGGGCTGGGTCTACACCAAACCTATGAGCAATGTCATACTCCTCATCTTCAGTTGGTGGTGCATTTAGTGTAAGTAAATGCTCCAAAAAAGGTTGCGACCCCCCTAAAGGCAAACCATCATCCGTAAAAGGTAACCTATGTTCGTGCATTGACTGCTCAAATACCGCAGGGCGGGTATTTTGTAGCCACGCTACAACCTCACCAGGTTTTGGCGGATCTATCCCCAGTCGATCGCATTCTTCTAATAACTCGTTTGATAATTGTGATTCTACTGCGGAGACGCTGTGCGAACGCACCACCAAATCCTGCAACCACTCCTGTAGCTTTCCTGTCTCTGGCAGTTGCCAACCCAGCGTCTGACAAGCAGCTACAAACTCTTGTCCAATAACAGCTTCCCTATGCAAATTTTTCAGAAATGCAGCATACTCGTCTTCCGATAAGACATTAAGCTGCTGCTGAAAAAACTTTTGAATTTCTCGACTTAAGCGAAATATACGTGATGCCTGAAAATCATTGTCTTTCTTGATACCTTCAATATCACCCAAGCCAAGGGAGAGATTATCTACAAACCAAACCCCTACCTGGCCAACTTCTGGTACTGATAAACCCAAGGATTCACACGCAAATATCAGTTCTATGCCCAAAGAGGTATAACCAGAAAACATCTGCTCCAAACTACCCGGTTGAGGAACCGGCTTACCACTTTTTTGAGCTAGGTCAACTAAATCTAAACCCAAATCAACTAAACGCCTTAAAGTTTTCGCCAAAGTGCCACCCAATATCGGCAGTAAATCATCTACCTTTTGCCGCACACCGGGCGCAAGGGTAAAAGATACTCGGTCAGTATCCCCTCCAGAAAAGCGTTCGCGCTGATTTGACACACGTTTTTTGAACTTGGTTTATCGAGATTTCTCTTCAGTTTATAGAAACAACAGGGGTTT
Organism: Nostoc sp. CCY 9925; assembly: GCF_963920935.1. Classification (NCBI taxonomy): domain Bacteria; kingdom Bacillati; phylum Cyanobacteriota; class Cyanophyceae; order Nostocales; family Nostocaceae; genus Nostoc; species Nostoc sp. CCY 9925. The sequence continues at coordinate 16,212 of NZ_CAWUDO010000060.1, forward strand.
TAGTTACAAACCTTAAGTTTTATATCAAAACCTATATCGCTAGAACAAATAAACACCTCACCATCAATAAACCTTGTAATTTTAGTGATGCACTAATCAAAATTAATGCGTCATTAAATATTAAGTAATATTAACTTAATGCATCACTAACTCGGCAAATCGGTAAACTTTACCTAAAAAGCACAAAAGAAGAGCTTGAGATAAATCGAGCTAACTCGGTAAAAATCGTCCAAGAGCTAATTAAAGATGCAAAAGAACTACAAAATACTAGAAGTACTACCAAAACAAGGACTAGAACCAAGGCAATTTTTACGCCACTGTTTTGATATCGCTGAACTCAGTCCCCCAGAACTTCTCGAAGAAGAAACAGACTCGCAATACCGCAAAAAATGTATCACTGTACTGTGTGCAGTCTTAGGTGTACAAAGACCAACAGTTCGCAAGTGGGGAAGTGACCTCAACTTTGACGGGATGCCCAACTACTGCAAAGTTTCACTTGCTTACATTCATGCCGCCGAAATCGTGCCAAAACAGCTAAAGAGCATCTTGAGAGGAGAATACAACGTACCGGAAGTAGATGCTCAAACGTTTCTAGAAAAAATACTCCTCGAAGGGTTAAGCGAACAACAAGTATTACAAACTGTCTCTCACGCCAATTTTCGCGCAACTTGTGTCAAAACTCTTACGCAAGTATTACATATTGGCACCAAGTCAGTCCAAGATTGGGGTCAGGATATGTCGTTTCACAAAATGCCCAAAATTCATAAACATACCTTGGGCTATGCCTTGGCTGCTATCTCCAAATCATCATCAGAAAATTGGGAAAAAGCGGCCTGACTTAATTTAACTAGTCGAATTAGGAAACTTGGTCTTAGAGATTAAGACCGCGCATACAATATCATGACTACAACAACTTTTGCAAATAAATTATACGTCGAGCAGCATCAGGTAGACTCCAATCCTACCACCCACATAGAGCAAAGTACCCTAGAGTACCTCCATACGGCTTTCCTACTCTACGAGTACAAGCAGACTTACACCAAAAAAGAATATCGCGCACTGTTAGAAGAGTATGGCTGGGACAAGGGCAGTACTGAGGAAAGGCGATCGCTCCGAATTGCCGAGATTTTTCAAGCATTTATCAGTTGCCCCGAACACTTAGCGGTTTTACCAATATCGGTACTACTTCGGTTATGTTCTGTGAACTACAAAATCCTAATTGATGAATTGAAAGATATTCCTATTGGTGGATTGACTTGTGGATTAGTGTTAGAACTGATTGAGAAAAGAAGATTGATTCTCAAAGCCATGAATCAAGAAAAAAAAGATGGCAACTGGCGAGCAACACCAGATGGAAATAGATATTATACCTTCGGCAAAATTATGGAGGATGACCACCAAACAGGGGTCTTTACCGAGAAGTTAATAGAGGAATTGGGATTGTCACCGCAGCGAATTGTCAGAAAGGCGATCGCTGACTTATATGAAAAGCATCAACCTGAAATAGCCAAGAATGAAATCGGCTCTTTTGGAGAACTAATCCCTTGTGAACAACCCACTAACACCATAGAAGAATTGATTCCTGCTAACGATGAAAGTGTCGTCAACCCAATAAACCTTGAGGGAATGCAGCGAGAACTTGAAACCTTGTGGCAAAGGGATACAGAAGAATATGACTGCGAAGAATACCTGGAAGAACCTGAAGAGTCAAACATTGACTTTGAAGAAGATGAGATTGAGGCAGTAGAAAGTACATTGGCTGGAATGTTCGGTACAAATGAAGTCCCAGCAACTGATGCAGAAGTCCTCGCAGACATATTGCGGAAAGCTTTAGATTATTCCTCAGTGCGCCGGGGGCTATGGCAATATCAACAAGCTAAAGAAGAAGCTTGGAACCTCCTTTCGGATTCGGAAAGAAAATCTGTATGGCAAATGCTTCCAGAGGCAATCAAAAAGCTTAGTAATGCCAAGCGTGAAGGGTTGATTATCAATTTTTATGAGATGGAGTCAGGAGGAGTATATAAAGTCTTTACTACAGATTACCCATTAATAGAAGAAACAATTAGTAATAGTCGGTTAGACAGATGGTTGGCAGACTTAAAACTCAGGCAGAACTCCGATTGTAATTGACATGTGTTAAAAGCCAAGTGCAAGAAATTAACATTAATTAGAATCTCAATGAACTCAACAGCAACAAACAAAAAAATAGCTGTTAGCCTATTCTCCGGGGTGGGTGGATTTGATTTGGGATTTAAAGCAGCAGGATTTGAAATCGCGATCGCCATTGATAATAATCCCATCGCCCTAGCATCGTACCAACATAATTTCCCCCACACCACAGTCTTGTGCAAAGACATTCGGGAGGTGACAGGGGAAGAAATACGCGCCTGTATTCAGACAAAGTACATAAATTGGGACGGGGAAATTCATGCCGTTTTTGGTGGGCCACCATGCCAAGGATTTAGCGTTGCTGGACTGCAAAATGTTGAAGATGAGAGAAACTCGTTGGTAGGGGAGTTTGTTCGGCTGGTGTTGGAACTCAATCCTCTTGCAGCAATCATGGAGAATGTGCCAGGGATTGAGAATCAGAAGTTTGGCACCATCACCGATTCCCTCCAAGCAGTGCTAGAAGAACATTATTTTCTCTCAAAGTGGAACCTGAACGCTTCAGATTACGGGGTTCCGCAAGCTAGAAAAAGGGTGTTTTTTGTTGCATCTAAGTTTGGAGAAATTATACCGCCAAAGCATCAACCTCAACATACGGTTAGAGATGCGATCGCGGACTTGTTGCCAGTCCCCCTACTCCCCAAGCAAAACACTCAAGAATGGCATCCAGATTGGGTGAAGGGAGAATATGCTAAGTATCTTGAAAAAATATTCCCAAATCTTGGTATAGTAACTAACATTAGAACGGGATTCACAGCGACAACACATACACCAGAAGTAATTCAGCAATTCATCAACACTCCCCCAGGTGCGAGAGAAGCTAAATCCAAATCAAAAAAGCTGCAATGGGATGGATTCTGCGTGACGTTAAGAGCCGGGAGTGGCAACCGCACCGCATTACGTCCCCTGCATCCAGTACAACCACGGGTTATCTCAGTTAGAGAAGCTGCTCGTTTGCACAGCTACCCCGATTGGTTTAATTTCAGTGAGGCAACACTCCACGCCCAAAGAGAAATCGGAAATTCGGTACCCCCATTGCTTGCCTATGCTGTAGGAATGCAAGTTAGGGAACATCTAGAATGCAATACCAGTTATCAGATTAATTGCCAAAATTGGCAAAACTGCCTATTTTTACCAATTTCTTGCAATTTTAAGAATATATCGGTTTTTGTCAATGAAATGCTGTCTTTAAGCGGGTTAAGTAAAATCAGCAAAGAGCGATCGCCTCCACATCTGGCTACAAGAAAGCAAAATTTGTTACTTGCCTGTAGGTCTGGTGAGATAATAAATGATTATTTTAACTGCGGATTCGGATTGTGTGCGTCACTCTGGGCAACAAGACCACTAAACAGGCGTACTCACACAGGAATTGATTGACGGATATGGGCTACTTCCCCAACAAATTCTCTGTGAAGCGATCGCTGACTATCACGCCAAAGCGTTCCTGATTGAGAATGTGCGTGGATTGCTGCGTCATAATTTTATTAATTATTTTACAGCTAACCCATCCAGAACTAATGCCTAAGCCGGATGAGCCTTGGGCTAACCACCTGGCACGATTGGAGCGTCATCATAATAGTGATGACCTTGATTATCGCGTTACGTTCAGCTGTTGAATGTAGCAGACTATGGCGTACCGCAAAAGCGGGAGCGGGTTTTTATTGTTGGCTTCGGAAGACGCAGAATGAAAGGATGGTAGAAATGCTCCAGTAACATTAATACGCATATTGATGACTTCTTTGCTAGCGCGGTAATATTCAAAAGCTTCATCTATTGTCATTCCAGTTTTGATAATATGAAGCACAGCTTCTTCTAAAATTAAAAGTGCCGGACCCAAAATAAATTCAAATAATATTTACAGCTTTCCAGGCATATATCAATTGAATAATTTGGATTCCATGCAGTGGTAGTAAATAAAATTTCTGTTGAACTTCAGTAATCAATTTTCTTATAACAGCGCTACGATTTTGTCTCCCATGAACCATTGCACTTAACATTTCCATCACTAAACTATCTCTTCTTTCATCAGATATCTGCTGCATTTTCTGTTGTCGCCATAATTCATATATAAATTTAACAGTTACAGTAATAATAGAATTTAGTGACATCCTGTCAATTTGTTCATTTAATATTAGTAGGTTACTGCTTCCATTCTTGCTAAGAAGGCTGAGTAAGTTTGTAAATGGTCTTCTTGCCAACCAGTCAGATTTTTTAGCTGCTTCAATTAAGGCTTGTGCATCTATGCTTGTATAATGGTAATTAGAAAGAACCAGCTTAATTACCGCTTCGTTATAATCATCTTTTTCAAAAACATTGATATTTTGACAGTGCATTAAAACCAACTGTGTCCAAACGCCATCAATATCAAACTTGGCTTTTGCAACTTGTCGTAATGCCAAGTCATCTGAGTAGAGTAAGTTTCCTGCTTCGCTTGCGATTAGTATTGTGTCAGAGAAAGAAGTACCAATTAATTCTTCTAATTCCATCCTTTCGTCTCTTCCTATATCTAAAGCTGCGTTACAAGGTAAGATTTCACAATTAGTATTAATCCAAGAAATCATTTTTTCTAAATAGTCTGCAAAACTTTTTACTGATTCGGGAGGAGTTTCGTGAATGAAATATTTGTTGCCTTCTTTTCTGAAAAAAGCAGACTCTTTTAATTGATTTACTCTGTAATCTTTAAGAGCTTTTTGTAAAATATCTATAGTTGATTGTGCTATTCCCAACTTTCCAAATGCGTTTACCACTACATCAGCAGCACCTAAGCCATGTAAAGTTAGGACTGAAACGATGTCAATTATTAATCTAATAGGCTTAGTTATGAGTAACGAGTTAGCGTGATTACTCTCTTCAGCAGTTCCAATACAACAGCGTATACCTAAATCTTCTTTGTTTATTAACCCACCCCAAACTGACAATACATCCCGGTTGACAAGTTTGGCAAATACACCCATAGGAAGCCCGTGTTGCTTGTATAATTTTTCAACCTCTAGAAAATTCTCGCTACTCTTATCAAGTACGTTTTGAATACTCTTAGGCAGTTGATCTTTGGATTCGTTAATATCTATTTGTACCATCCAGAAACCAGGAGTCTCTGGAAATCTACTCTGAAGTAATTCTAAACTTTTTTGAAAAGCGTAAACATATTTACTTTTGATATCAATTATTTTTCTAGTATCTTGAGTAATGTAATCATCTTTTAATGTGACTTCATCCCCTATAACTTTACCAAGTAGCTTCTGCGCTAAAAAACTTTTTAAATTAATTTCATCCTGCTTAACTTCTGAATTCTCGTCATCTACTAAGATAAACCAAGAAGATGTTCCATATTTGTCTTGCAAGCAAACTGCTGAATTGGCACGAACTTCAGTGTGTTCTAATAAACTGTTGCTATTGGTTTCGCGTTCGAGAAATGCAACGAAATAATTGAAATGGGCTTTTCCCTGATTAAAGAATTTTTTTCTTAATTGATACAGTACTTCAAAATATTTTTCTATAAATCCTCTGAAACCATATAAATATACAATGTTTAAACCTAATTCAAGCGATAGGTTGTTTATATCAATAGGCAAATTCAAAAAATTATCTAGCTCATCTAGTGCGTCAATACGGCAGTTAATTAAAGCTAGACGAATTCTCATCCGCAAGTCATCAGGTGACAATTGTAAATATTCATTACAGACTCTTTTTGCTTCTGGTAAGTTTCCAATACTTTCTTGAATATCTGACAGCATATAGCAGACAAATTGTGAAGCACCATACTTTTCGTAAAGTAACTGACACGCCCTAAGAGCTTTGCGAAACTGACCAGAATTATAGTAGAGTTCAATTAAAGTATGATTTAAAGGAGTATCCAGGTTGGTATTGACTATTTTTTCATAAAGATTTACTGCATCTGTATATTCACCAATGAATGAAAAAGCATTCGCTAATTCCAAAACCCATTGTACTGGAGTTGATACATTAATATTGTCTCTAGCTTCTTGCAGAAAGTTTAAAGCACCATTTTTGTCATCTAGAAATTTTGCCAATAAAGCCAAATTTATTAAATCATTAGCTGTCTTTAGCTCTTTATCTTGAATTGAGTTATATACTTGAATTGCATTAGGTACATCTTTAGTATCTATATATAATTTAATTAAAATTCTGTGTGCCCATTCGAGTAATGGTTGTTCATGGTTTTGTTCGATAAAACTGCTAACAACTTCTTTCGCTTGGCTGTAATTTTTTGTTAACGCTAAAATATTTGCAATTAGCAGAGGTGCTTCTGGAACTTCTTTTGACACTCGAATACCTTCGAGTAAATTAATGGCTTGACTATTGTCACCTTTGTAATACTGAAGTAACATAGCCTTTTCTCTGATAAAGACTGGATTTTCTGGCTCAATTTGTAATGCAATATTAACGTCACTAATAGCTTCTTCCCAAAGTCCAAGTATTCTTTTAGCTATACCGCAATTAAAAATCCATCCAGAATGCAGGTTGCCAAAGTCGGTATTCACAATCTGATTCCAGGCTTCTGTTAAAAGCCGAATAGCTTTCTGTATCTTGTTTTTGTCTGAATCATCAAGCTGTTGATTATAAATTAATAGAGAATCTTTACTAAATGACTCTAGTAAAAGTGTTCCTAAATCAGCTTTAATTTCAATTAATTTTTCTGTATCATTATCAATTGCAATTTGCAACCACTTTTCGGCCTGAACAAAATCTAGTTTTTGTCTTGTTATATTCCCTAAAGCGCCAGCTACTCTAGCTGAATTCCTATAAGCTTCTGGAACTTTATTGATTATAACTTCTATGTCCTCATCTGGAAAAAGTTGAATTAATAACGCATAAGCACTTTCATTTGTAGGATTGATTTTTAAAACTTTATGTATTAATTGTTCAGATTTATTCTGTTGTCCTAGTAACAAATTACCAACAGCAGCAAAGTAAAGAGCATTTTCATCTTCTGAGTTATAATGTAGAGATTGAATAAAATATTTACCAGCTTCTAGATACTGATGTAAACTGAGCTTGGCTATACCAATATTAGCCAAAAGTCTGTATCTAACAATAGGTTGAGCGTTATCCCATATCCGTAGCTTCAGTTTTTCCAAATATTCCAAAGCTTGTTTGTAGTTATAGCCATTAATTAAATCTTTCGCATGGTCAAGCTCTGCTTGATGTTCAGTCACTAAAATTGCAGAAGTATCAACTGGAATACGAGAATTTATAGACAATAAGCTTTCTTCAAATAATGCTGTAATCTGTTCAATTTTACAGAAAACCTGCTTAACTTCCTCAGCACTCGTACCCTTAATTACGATGTTATTGTCTCCGGTTACTATAACCACGTCAGAGACATCACCACCCAAAGCCACTGCTTTTTTTCCAGTAGCTATGGTAATCTGTTTTGACTGAACAGCAGATGCTAAAGCCTGAATGTCTGCCTCAGTCCCTATACCATTTTCAATACGATTGATGATTTCTTTCAGGTTTTCCGGCATTGCTATGGCTCCTACTTATTATTCCCCAAATTCACATCTCTTGCGCTGCCAATGTTGATGCCTTGTATTGCAGTATTTCCATTACCCTGTACTATCTGGTTATCGCGCATTTCTCCACCAGCTGCCACACTGCGATCGCCTGATGCCTGAACTAAAGCTTGTATTTGCTCGGTGGTAGTATCCTGTACAGCATCCCATCCCTCCGCAGGCAGTCCTTTGCCACCTTGGAGGAGAGCAATTGCAAAATCTTCTGTATTAATTTCAAATCTTGGTGTTTGCTCTTTGCCCATTGCTCTAACACTCTCAGGCACTGCTTTACCGAGGTAGTTCATCAGGTTAGACACCTTAACCTCTGTTTCCCCCGGTTTATTGGCAGATCCCTTTAACGCCTCAATCAGGTGATAGGTGTAAACGCTCATGGAGTTGTCAGGACGAACCCAAGAACTTTGTTCACCACGACAAGATGTAAACACTACCCGTCCTTCACCTTGCTTTAGGTCTTCAATTAAACCTTTTGGTTCGGCAGTTGCCACTACACCAGGAGGCAGTATCAGATCCTGTTCTCCATCCTTGGTAGTTGCCATGCCTGCGGCGTGACAACTATCGATTATTACCAGCAGTCGTTTTGCGGGAATCTCATGTAGGACATTGTTAAAATCCTCAGATGCTAAGGCCGAACCCTGCCAGTCAAAGGCGTTAACATCATGCTGTAACAGGTAGTAACGATTATTTTTGGTGTCCAGCCAACCGTGACCGGAATAGTACACGACTACTGTTGCTTCTGGGTCAGATATTGCTTGTTGTTTCAACCACACCAGCCCGTCTAAGATTGCTTGTCTTGTTGCACTCTGGTCGTGTAGTAGGCGAATATGTTGGTCATTGTCTGGATAAGCACATAAGTTGGGATTTACCAGTATCTGCCGCAGTGCTTGCATATCCTTCACTGTTACGGGGAGGGACAAGCGACGTTCTGCTGACTGCCCCACTCCAATGAGGAGAGCATAACCATGTGTAAATGTAGAGTGCATAACTGTAATCAGAAATAATTAATACAGCAGATTGCTAATATAGCCAACAACAGCCAAAACTGCATTTTACTGCTTGCAAAGAAACATAGCGCGTGTTTGCAAACTTAGTGTTCTCCAAATTTTCTAAGATTTCATCCGGCAATAAGTTTTCACAGAAAGCTGATTGTCGCTACCAATTGCGTTCCTCAAATTTTTCTGTTTCCAACTCACGTTCTAAGTCTTGCTGTAGTGATTGTTTCATTTTATTTGCAAAGCGCTGAACCCGGAAATTTTCATCTTCTAACCAAGAAGATATTTCTTCTTGGCGCTGTCTGGCGTGATTTGAAAATCCCCCCCAAATCGCTCCTGGTGTTGAACCAATAGAAGTACGAATATAACTTAGTATAATTTCATCATTTGTATTACAAATAATTTCTCGACTCAAAGAGTAGAAAAGTTGACCACTATTAAAAACACGCAAAATTTTAGCTACTGCATATAGTTTATGAACGTCACCGGATTTTACCCACTCTATTAAAACACTGTATAAAGGCTCTGATAAGCTAATAGCAATTTCTTTTAATACTTTGGGAGTCTTATAGAACCAAACATCTTTTCGCAGCATCCAGTCACGCACTCGACGCAGTACATTAGAGTATTCTGTACTAGACTGTATGCTTTTTGCAACAAGAGAATAAGGTAAATGGATTGCCTCATAATACTCACTTATTCCATGCTGTTCACCTTGAATTATGATTCGGCGTTCTATAAAATCTATAACTTTCATGGGGTCAATTTTCCCCAGAATAGCCAAACACTCTTCAGCCGCATAGTCTAGGCGTGAAAGGCGTTCAAAGTTTTGTACAATGTTTAAAAAATCCTCAGATGTTATGAACTTTTTTCCCCATCCATCTTGAGAATATTTACAAGACCAAGATAGCACCTCTGCTAAACGCAGTAGCACACCTTCATCACCACGATTAGCAATTATTTTGAGAAACTCAATTGAACGCAGGGGATTATGTGGTGCAAACCGCGATATAAGCTCAATAATTTTTAAATCAACTGGTGAAGATTGCTTAGTTATAAGGCAGTATAAAACTTCCCACTCTTTATCCTGAAATACACTCCAATTTAGAAAATGGTAACTACCAGCTACAGCCAGCCACAGAACCTGATCATCACTATCAACCCATGACTTTATGTAAGACCAAGCTAACTCTAGATTACTCCTATATAATCCTCCAATTATGCGACCAAGTTGCTGTTTGATGGTTAGATTTTCATATAGTGCCTTCTCTATCATTTGCTGTGCAAGTTCTGGATGTTTTTCTCCCAGCTTGTAAAACAAATTTTCAAACCAGAATGTACTACTTTCACTAGCAATTGTGCATTGGTATAATATCATCTCTAATTCACAGATTACCTTTTCTATTGTTGTAGGAGAAAGACCTTTGAGATAATGCTCAATTGTCTGCTGATGACGTTCTTCTAGTGCTTTTAAATCGAGATAGTCATCTTCAGAATCATCCCACAATCGATTCTTAATTAAGGATCGATATAGTTGATACAGGTTGTTATGTTTTAATTGCTGACTTAACAGTTCTAATTCATCTAATTGGTGACGATTAAAGCGTAGTGCATCCCGTAGCCACTCTGCTACAGCATCCAATACAGGCAATTCAGCGTTAGGAATCACTACATTTAAGAAAAATTTTACTGTGTTTTGACAGTCAGGTTTTAGCCAAGCCCAAGTTTCTGCTGTGACTTCTCTAAAATCGGTTGAAAGAGGTAATAATATTTTTAACTCTAAAGATTTAATAATTTTTAATCGCTCTGGTAAGTTAGATGCTTGACTATATGCTTGGTAGAGTATTTCTAAAGCTTGTTCTCGAACTTTGCGTAAGGATTCAGATGGTTGTAAGTAACCAGGTTGTATAATTATTCGCATATACTTGGTGGGATCTTGTTTTGTATTATCAACCACCATATTGAGCATAGGTTTAATCAAAGAAATGCTCAGTTCTAAGTTGTTTGTAAAATCTTCTTTTAGCCACACTTCTATATTATTAAGAAGGATTAGCTGCACATTATATAATTTATTGACTTTAATCTCAGCAATTCCAACTAATGCCTTACTTGCTTTCTCTCGAACTCGGCTATACTCTGCTACTAATGGTCGATATCTAGCGAGTTTGTGCAGATAATCTATAGAATCTCGCAAACTACCTATGTAAGTATAACGAAGAATCTCTACAGCTTTACCCAATACCCAATCATGTTTGATTTGCCATTTATCCCCAAAACTACCCTGATAAAACTCAGCAGGCTTGTCAGGTTCATCCACGATATCTGCTACGAGCGACAGTGCATCATCGGAACGCAGATAAGCTAAATCTTGTAACCATTCCAAAACAGACAGTCGAGTCAGGTAGTCTCCTTGAATTAAGATTTTACGCAATTCATCTAATTTGCAATCTAGTAAAAGACCAGCTTGAGTCTCTCCTTTAACTTCTGCTTCTGCTAAAGTTGTCAAAATCTCTTTAGGTTTTAATTCAAAAAATGGTTCAATAATTTTCTTTTGATAGTCTGCTTGTTTAGTCTGGAAGAAGTGGTGAAGCAAAATATGGTCAGCCAGAACTTCGGAGGTAATCTTTATAGTCTTCCAGTAACGTTCTATTATACCAGTTTCCACTAATCTAGAAATTACTCGGTCTTCATCAGATTGCGAGATATTCACAACTTTTTGAACTTTCTCTCGTAACTCCTGATTATTTAGATCAATTGTCCCTAAAGCCGCCAGAATCTCCAGATAGTCAATATAATACTGCTCTTTAAACTCATCTTTAAACTCACCTTTCAGGTCGCGGATGATGTCATTACAATGGCTGGTAAGTACTTGTTCTCGGCTGAGATTTATTACTGACTCACCACGTTGAACTAAACGAGCAGCGACACCAGCAATCAGGGGATCTCCTTTAGCAATACGAACTAAAATATGGCGTGTATCGTCGTGAGTAATTTCGTAGGGTGGGGTTCGTAGGAGTTGATCTATATCAATGTTTTCTAAAGGTTGCACCTCAATTTCATTGACTTTATAGCCAGCCAAATAGCCTAATTTGTAGATGACTGAATCTTTGAAAACACTACGTGTAGCTAAGACAAGTGTGACTTTGCCGACTAGTGCGGGGTTTATCAAAATTTCTCCCAATTGGTGTAAAAGTCCAAAGCGGTGAGCATCATCTACAACAATTACATAACGGCTGTTACAATCCAATGAAGCTAGGTCATACTCTATAGACTCGGCTCGAATGCGAACGTACCGCAGGGACGTTCCACTGGAAATAATTTTAGGAAGTTCTAACAAAACACGGGTTTTGCCAATCCCACCAGATCCATGCAGTACAATCACATCTGTTGACCCATTGAGGAGGGATTGAATTTCGGTAAGTAGTGCGTCCCTTCCTAGTAAAACTTCCCAGTAGCCAGCAAGTCTTTCTGCTGCTTTTACTGCTGATTTGGAGAATTCGCTGTGTGTGAGTAAGGCAGGAACCTTAAACGATTTCAAAACATCTTGAACGATTTGGCGAACAACTTCAGCATCCGCTCCTCTAAAAATGTAAACTAAATTACCATCGCCAGTGATGAAGACAGTATCAGTAACATCGCCACCTACAGCTATAGCTCTTTCGCCAGGTGCCAGAACAATTTGTCCAGACTCTAAGGATTGGCGGAAAATTTCAATGTCAGCATCAGTATAAGTTTTTGTAGCCAGTCGTTTGAGGATTTCCCTCAGATCATTAATATCTGTCACAGAGTATGCCTCTTGGCTCAAGCCTCACGGGTGGTTCTTATGTTGTGATAATTTACCTGATTTGGAATTATGGGCGATCGCTAGAATTCTCTCGATTGTAGCGTCCGTATTTACATTATTGTAGTACACTTGCCAAAAACATCGATTGCTCATTTCGCCTCCATAAGTTTGTATTGTTATCACCTGTGTTGATAATGCCGCTCACACTACCACTGGCAGCTACGAAGCGGAGCGATCGCCGCAATGACAGACACATTAGCTAGCTTTGCCTCCTGCCAAAACTGCGCTACTTCCGAAGCTAAGATTGCATCTTCAGTTAACAGTTTTTTCAATTGGTGACGCAACGCAGCCTGAGCATCCTTGTCAGCAGGATCGGCTTTCGAGTTTCAAGTAAGAAACAGCATCACAGAATTTGCTTAGTCTTCTTGAGAAAGAATCAAGTTTAATATATTCAACTCATTGGAAGTCAAAAGCTGCTTATCTGTGAATAACTTGTGCCTAATTTCGCCTAAACTATAGCTTCTAAAGACAACAAATGGAAATTCCCCGTACTGAGAGCCAATGGGCAAAATGTTGTCTACAGGAAACATACAACGGATATATTCAGCTAAAATATCTCGGAATGATTCTCCATCTGGCTCCTCTACACCCCTGGAAAAATAGTCTTTAATCGCCTCATTGCTGGTAAATATAAATAGTGGAATTGCATAATACTGGTCAAAACGCTGACTATTTTGCTCAAACCACTGTGTCCGGCTCACTTGTTTTCCAAGTAAGTTAACTAGCTCAATTGCTCCAAAACTTGCCGAACGCAAACTTTCTGGATAGGCTGGATTAGAATTAATAGAATATAACTTTTTTAAAAGTTCATTATTGGCGTAAGGTTTTAGTTCTCGCTCTAGACGCATTTCATAGTTTTCTTGAAGGGCTTTATTAGCTAAAGAAACTACTAGCATACTACCACTAATGTGGCTGGCTTCTACAGGGCCAAAGCTTAATAGCTGATCCAAACCACTACTTACCAACTTCACAAACTGGTCTGCAAAAGACTCTCGCATTGATAGATAAGAAAGGGTTTCTGTCGGCTGGGAATTGTCTAAATCACTCAAGATTATCTTTACACGACCTAACAGTTGCTCTAGACTCGTATAAACCTCTTTCAAGAGCTTGTCACTGCGACGGCGAATATGCTCTTTCTTCAGTTCTTTGATTAAACCGGATATCTTACCCGTAAATGTTTCACCAGCGGCAAATACCGACTTTCCACCAATAGGAATCATCATAAAATAGTTTTTACCTATCTGCCCAGACCCGGAAATTCTTGTCATGACAGATGTCTTGAGAATTAATAGAATATTCACAAGACTCAGCACACTTTCTTGTAAAGAAAGCTCCGGGTCATCAGCGTAATATACAGCCCGCTCTGAGAAGTAAAGAATTAAATCTTTCTCCTCATTATCTAAGGTTTTGGTAATTCCATCTTCAAGGTAGCTACCGCGACCCCGGTAAATTACCTGAATAATTTCCATTAAGTTTTGCTCAATGGCAAAGCGAGGGATATCAACCAGAATATGCTTAGTTTTAGGAAATGATAACCCCCGACTAGCTGAGGCAGTCATAAAGACCACTTTCACATTGTTCTTACGTTTTTGGATTTCTTCTTTTTCCTGCTCTGAAATATTGGCGTGTATTTCTAGGTAGTCTGTAAATGGCTGAAATGTACCTCGATATTTTTTTAGATATTCAGTCAGTTCTTTTAATCTCTGCTTATCCTGGATATACACAATTATCTGTCCAGCTTCTGGGTTATCCAAGAAAGCATTAATATCTTCAGCAATCTCTGCTTGTACACGCTTGACCAAGCTATATTTCTTCTCTAAAAAAACTGAATTGCTAAATTTAAAAGATTCTAGAAATACTTTGTAAGTAATGTTTAAACTAGTAGCAGGGTAGGAGTTAGAATTGATGACAGTTGCGCCTAACCCCTTAAATTTGAAAGTTTGTACTGAAAGGGGGGAGTTGTTCTCTGACGCTCGCCGATAAAAGATTTTGTCTGGTTCTGAAACTGTAGTAGAAAGATGCTGTTGAATGACATCTGGGTCAACAATAGAAGCATCAGCTACAATAATTTTGGTGTTAAAGCCATATTGAGAATTAGTCAGATCATATTGGCGAAGAATAGAACTGATGCGGTTTAAAAATTCTACACCGCTATGGTCTCCTGTAATCTCATCAACCATGATAAATATATGTTTAATGCGTTGAGAGATTTTCTTCATTTGCTCAGGAATGACGGAACCCTCACTTTGGTTATAGGCGTTCCTAAATATCTTCTCAAAATGGCGGAGAGTGTCTTGGCCGCTCCCCGTTTTTTTCAAAGATTGCAGCGAAATTGTTGCCACTATATTATTGGAAAGTTGACGGTCTATAATTGTGTAAATAGCTTCACAGATGCTATCTAAAACTCCTTTAGTCTGCTCACCAGCATCCTGAATTAAATCCTCCATTTTGCGCTGGAGTCTTTGAGATGTAGAGGGACGGCGCTCAGTAAGAGCCTGACCATCGATAAAATGAACAGCTTGCTCTGTAAAGTCTCCTTCTCGTAAATCAGAGAAATACTGCACAGTACAGTGTCCACCATTAGCTTGAATAATGTCTGCATTGGTATTGATGCAAAACAGTCCGTGATTCTCCGATGGTGCTGCAATGCTCCCGCCCAATGATTCTCCCGGTTGACTCTTGAACTTCTCAATCACGTCCTTATTGACGTTTTTTCTGGGACTGACATAGAAAAACAAAAAACCATCTTCGAGATGCTGTTTGAGAAATTCCACAATGGTTGTGGTTTTACCAATGCCAGGATTGCCAGTTAAAAAAAGATAAGGATTGTCATTAGTCAGGGCAGTTTCAATTAGGGCGGTGTGAGCCGAACGCAGGTCTAGACTACCACTCAGTCCGAGTTGAGCCATTAATTGAGGTGGTACTTCTCCACTTGAGTTGAAAAACCCTGTTACTCGTTCCTGGTGAGTAACCAAAGTAGTTGTGTCAGGTGGCACTGCTAAAAGAGAGTTTATAAATGTCTTGCCATCAACAAAACTCTCAGCTGCTTTCCTTTTGATGATTCTGAGAACTTGTTGACGAGCTTCGGCGATCGCTTGACCACTTTCTTGCTGCTTATAAATGCGGCGGCAGGTATTTAAGATATCTAAATTTTCTTGATTTACTGACATGGCACTAACGCCCCGGTCAGTGTAACCCATAATGTTAAACATTACGGGGTCAGCTTCTTGGAGAAGAGAGTGCTGTCGTAAAAACTCATAGAAGCTATGAGCATAACTGGCGGCTTGGATTAATTTGACACTCTCTTTGTCCTTGCGCTTGAAAGCTGTGAAATAACGAGCAATCCCTTCAGAAAAGGTTAATCCAAGTTTTGTGGTGTCTGTTCCTGTATCGATACTAAGTCCAGAGAAAACACTTTTTGAGCGTAAATAACTAATTTCACTTAGCAGTAATTGCCGTAGAACTTCTATATTATCTAAATCTTTAATATCTTCAGCTGACTTTATCGAAAACACTGATAAATCCACTGAGAGGATACGAAACTGTTTGCCGTTGTGTAGCAGCATTAAAGTATCAGCCCTAAGAAACTCTCCCTGCTGCTTATAGCGACCAATATCAACCTTGATATCTCCTAATTGTGACAGGATATCTCTAAAGGCTTGTTCCTCACCCTTAACACGAGTACCAAGGCTGTTGTCATCACAAAAGTTGCACTGGTAGTATATAATTTCTACCTTTCGATGTTTCCAACCTGTTGATTCCAGGTACTCCCTAAAGAAATTTAAGCCTGATAAAAACCCCTTTTGGAGAAAAAATATACTCCACTTAGCAATGATTTTGCTATCACTATCATTAATTACATTAGCGCGGTCAACTATACGCCGATGCAGTTGGGGAAAGCGCAACGCTTGTAAGTCACGTTGATATAAATCTCCAAATCGGTTATTTAGTTGGTTTTGCTGAATATAAGCAAGGATGCCAACATTGAAGCCGATTTCAAATAATCGTCCAAAGTCTTCTGCAATCATTTCTGCTCCTCTCCTTCTACATTCAAGGCACGTCTAACTTCAGTTAAAAACGCCAAAGAGTTAAAGCTTACGCTCCTAGTGGTGTGCTTGAAAACTGACAATTTACCAACTGCATCATCCCCAATTATGTTTTCGTAAGGATCGAGCTTAAAGCTAATGTTGCGATTCCTTCTAGGAACAGCTTCGTAGCGCGAAAAGTGAAATAAGGTTAGATATTGTAAGATATCATTTTTGATAGGATTGTTTTCGCGGTCATAAATTAGTCCCCTACGGATATCTTCATCATCTAGAATGTCATCATAGACATTTAGCAAGGTGGCGTAGGAAATTACCCCGTTGTAGTAACGCTCGTCATCTTGACCGACTTTAATTCCATTGAATAGATTGAAAAAGACAACAGCTTTCTTGCTGGGGTCTTCAACTAAGCCTGTTAGTTCAAGTGTGTCCTGGATGTACAGAGAACTAACAGTGCGCCCCAGATTTACCACATAATATTTATCAAAGAATACTGGGTATATTTTGATGTCGTCTTTATCTCCCTTTAAAGCCTTGAGTACAGGTGTGGACATGAAAAATAGCGATTCATCTTCATCACTCTGAGTCATATTTAGAGTGCTAGAATATGGCGACTTGGCAATATACATAAAGTGCCGATAGCCCTCGCGGTATAATTTGTCCACTTCATCAATGACAATAGTAGGTCTTTGAAACATCTGCTGATGTTCATAGTTTGCTGCGAAGGTGTTGAGCGTTTCTAAGCGAACTGTGCCATCCTGTAGACGCTCTACTCCCACAACTTCTCCTAACAAGTTTGATATTCGTTCTCCACCTCGCCAACTGGCATCACTTTCACGGCTGGAGACTATAATAATTGCTAGTTTTTCTAGCTGGGTGTTGTGGGAAGAAGCGTTGAATTTAAATTTTTTGGGCAGTACAGAGTAAAGAGAACTTAGACCATTTTCAATTTTGTAAGGATTCAGGTTTTTGACACAGAATCCTTGAGTACTGGATTGATGTTCTTCGCTCAATAAGTGGGATAAAGTTTTAGAGAGCGATCGCATAAATTCTTCCTCTGGTGTAGAGTTCTGCTTGCTATGCAGTTGCAACCGCACAATGGGAATAAAAAGTTTATCTTTGACAGACTCAAGCAGTACTTTTAGGCAGATATAAATAAGCAGAGAAAAAGTAAACCGATAAATAAACGCTTTGGGGGAGTCGGGATTGTTGAAAATTTGCTCTCGTAACTTTTTATGATTGTAGATGAATAAAATTGGTTTTTGATGTTTGAAAGAATTATTGTAGATGTTCTGACAGCTTGCTTCAGTAAGAGGAACCAAAAGAATTGGTAGTGCTTTAATATCTGTGATATCATACGCCATGCTAAATGTTTGGCGCTCATCAGTGGGGAAATAGCGAATATCTTCTACGGCGATGCTGACAGAAAGATTGCAGAGATAACTACTATCAATATGAGGCTCTCTGATGGCAATATACTTTAAGGCTTCTCGTGACCTCTCACCAAAGACAGGCTTGAAAAATGTGGATTTGGTCAAAATGCTGTCCATATCCCGCTCTAGGATGCCTCTTTTCACGCCGATAACGAGCGGATATTCTCGCTTGTTCAGGATAGGCTTACGTTGCAGAAAATTCTTCAGTAGCTGCTTCAGGTTTTCAATTTTTATTTTGACGTTAAATTTTTCAATTCCTTCCTTAATTTTGGCAAATATTTTCTTCTTAGCTTCCTCGTCAGATCCTTTGAGTATGGGTAAGACTTTTTCATCAAATACAGAGACAGGCTGATAATTTAATTCTGAGCTATAATCGTAGTCATCAGCTAATGGATCACTTTTGGAAGCAAAGATAAAGTAGAACAAGAAAACTATTTTTAAGACTTTCTCTTTAAAATAATCACTTTTAAAAGGGTCTTCTAATCCTGCCTGATGTTCTTGACTTTCTGGGTCGATCAGGTTGAGGTAATAATCTAGTACAGAAAGTGGCTCATCTCCATAAGCTTGAACTGTACCGCCAAATTTTAGCTTAAAACCAAAAATGAACTGCTGCTCTCCTTTATTATCATCTTTAGTTTCTCCCAGATACCCTTCGATTAAGGGAATAATGGGGAGAATATCTAAAGCTTCGGCACGAGAAAATAAATCTCTATAGTTGACTGACTTTCCGGCATAGCTTACTTGGTAATGACCATCCTCTCGGTTGATATCACTGATATATTCTTCCAACAAGCGCAGCCGCCGAATCAAATCCTGAAGATAGATTTTGCCATCTGTACTATCGTCAATGTTTTCCTGAAGAAACTCTAAATACCTGATTTTTGCCTCTCGCTTCAGCTTGCCAATAGCTTCGGTGTACATGACTCGCTTGAGCTTGTAAAAGTCAGATTTCTGATTTTTAATCAGTTCTTCCAGTGTGTCGCTTAATTCCTCTAAATCACTCTCATTTTCTTCGCTAAATTCTCGTTGGATATAGTTATCAAGACTGGAAGAAAGTTGAGAATCAAATCCTTTGATATCTTTAACTGTGATGATTAGTTTATGAAACTTCAGGAGAGAATCACTGCCTGAACGGTGGCGCTGAAGACTGAGCCGCTGTTTTTGCAAACCTGTATACTCTCCGAAAGGATAAGTAAATCCTAGAGCTGGTTTTGTACCTTGAAAAGACTGTAAATCTGTCAGTAATTGCGAAATTGCTGACTCTACTGTTTTGTTTGGTGGTAATGCCGCACTCAAGAGGTTTTGCAAATAATCGCGGATTAGCCTGATTTGCTCTGGGAAATTTTTACCTGTGCGATCGCTAAAGTTGACAGTTGCGGAACGAATCCCGCTAGCAGATGCCAAAGGGCTTTCCACTTGTGAATTAGCAACCTGATCGGCGATTTTGTCAATATTGATCCGCAACCGACTGTCATCTGGGGAGAACTGGAATGGGTTTTGACTGGGCAGCACTTCCAATATTTTATTGAGTAAACTGCTGTAATCTAAGGGAGCTAAATGATTGTCACCAAGAGAAATAATATTCACCCTCATGTCTCCTACAAATGGTTGAGATAGTGTAAGATGCCTCAATTGATAGTGGCGATAAAAACTACATCATTTGCGCTCTTAACATTAAAAAGCAATACATTTGCACTATTACAGCATAATAAATCAATGCTAGGCAAGTAGGGACAGATTTAGCGATCGCCACCGGATTTAGTTGCTATTTTCTACTTGAATATTAGAGTGCTGTGATCTTTGAGGTCAAACGAGTGTTAAAACCAGGTGGACATTTTGTGTTTGACATCCTCAATCTAGAACAACCTCTAGTCGAAGATTGGGCAGTTGAAACATATTTGGGTGCTAAAGTGTTTCTGGAATCTGTGGTTAAGTGGGAAAAAACAATCACGGGAAAATCCACAACGAAAACTAGCGCATCTCAATTCATTGGGACTTATTTTGGGTCAATACAATTGTTTTATAGCGAATTTCAAAAACCCTCAATATCTTCTCCTCCCACACCACCGGAGTCTTCCCCAAAAAGCCAGTCGCTATCACTATCAGCATTACTTTCGCCATCCACCTGAAGATTTAAGGAAGGTATTAGCTGTTCAATTTGGCTTTCAAGTCGGGAGAGCGCCAGTGCCAAAGAAGCAAGTTGCTCCCTATCCTTTTTAATTTCATTTGAAATCCCCACCCGCAATTGATTTACCCTTTCCTGGAGGGTATGCACTTCTGTTTTGGTCGCAGAAGGAATACTCACTTTCTCTGACAGGGCGGCAATTTGAGCTTTCAAAGCTTCAATTTCGGCAGCAGTTGCACTATCTGCACTATCGGGACTCTCTTCTACAAGTGCATTTCTAATACAATCCAACACAAACTCTTTAAAAGTTAAGCGCAAATCCTCAGCACGCTGCTTGGCCTGCTTCACCAACTCCCGATCTTCTTCTGAGAGAAGTTTTATATTTATCTGCGGATATTCCACCAGTCCCTCGCGCTTTTGTTGTGGAGAAGTGAGAAGTGAGAAGAGTGGGGGAAGTAGCGGGAGTAGGGGGAGTAGTGGAAGGAAATGCTCTTTCTCCCCCAACTTCAAAAGCGATGGAATAGTTATTTACTTGCAAGTCTCTTAGTGCTTCATCAACCAAGATTCTGAATGATTAATCATATTGACTAATCCACTCAAAATCTGGTTATAGGTTCCGTAGAGTTCTCGACCAATCTCAACATCCAAGTAACCACATTTAACACTAAACTCTATCCAGGTTTGAGTTTCGGCTGCTTCTGATTCACAATCATTCAATTTAGCGACGAAAGCTGCCTCATATCGACGCTTCCTCCATGCTTCAGCTAAATTCGCACATACGGAACGGGATGAGCGACGAATCTGATCGGTAAGCGAATACCTTTCCTCCACAGGAAACTTTTTCGATAATTCAAAAATTTGCATCGCCATATCAAATGCCATCTTGTAAATTTCTAAATCTTGATGCTTTCTAACCAGTTCTTTAACCATTTGCTTCTCTGTCTAATATTTACTCACTCCCCCTACCTCCCCATCTCCCCCTACTCCCCCGACTCTTCTCACTACCATCATCGCATACGGGATATCCGCGTATATACGATATAGATGATTTTATATGGGCAATTTGATCGTGTCTGGGAAACAACTATCATAAAGATACCGGGAATTATAGTTCTCGGCATCATAATTATCAGTGGGGGTTGGGGATTTATCTTATGGAAAATTTACCTGTATTAAGCGTGGAATCACTTGCTGTGGAGGTGGTGACTCTACCGCTTGATGAAGCCCGGGTTGCGCTTGTGGATTATTATTTTCCCAACCGCCAGAGAATTAATTCGACGGAGCAGCTAATTGAGCTATGGGTACATTCTGTCACTATTAAAAGCGACCAAACGCGACGGGCATATCGGCAAATTGGTTATGAGCTTGCTGATTATATGCAGTCGCGGTTTGGGATATCTGATTTGAGGATGGTAACGTTATTCCATCTACACGCAAATCTAGCTTGGCTAAAGGATGAAAAGCCAGTACGGGGGCAGAAAAATACTTATGGAATTAGTAAAAATACGGCAGCTAAATACACTGCGGCGATTAAAAGTTTGTGGGAGTGGGGTACTAGAGCTTCTATTGGTTATTTTGCTATCGACTTGGGCAAGGACTTAAGTATCCAATGGGACGATAAGCTCGCAGAGCGCATTCTGTCGGAACGCGAGATTGCTAAGTTGGAAAAAGCGGCGATTGAAGTAGATTTGCAACACAACACTAATAAGATGCATTGGCTGCTGTTGACTCTCGTCTTTTACAGTGGGGTGAGGGCGGGAGAAATTGCGCGGCAAACTTCTGATTATGGTAAGCGCATAGTTACACCGGGGTTATTTTGGCGGCAGTTTCGGGAGGATGGAGATTGTCTGTTATTAACTGTGACGGGGAAACGAAATAAAACCAGAACTATTAGTCTCGATCCGGAAACTAGTGCGGTGCTACTGGATTACCGTGGCGATGCCAGCAATGATCAGCCGGTGTTTCCTAGTCCCAGTCGTCGAGACAGAGGTAAACCTCTAAGCGATCGCGGATTGCGGTTAATGATGGCGGAAATTTCTGCTAGTGCAGGAATTAAGTTCAGCGCCCACTTTCTGCGCCACACCCACGCGACGCTGGCTAAGAAAAATGGAGCTTCTGATTTCGACTTGCAAGCAGATTTGGGCCATGCTTCGCCTGCGACAACTGCAAAGTACATTCACCATGTCGGGCGTGTTGGGACTTCTCACGCACTGCGTAAAAAAAGCAAACATCGGTAAAAAAGCAATCGCCACCGGTTCATGGCGGGTACGCCATCGCGCTCATGCGCTCCAAAATGATACTGTCAAGGTAGTTATCAAGATGGATGACGCGCTTATTCGGTCGTGTCCAGTCCCGGTTAACCTAGATAGTACCTAGACATGAGCCAAACAGGGAAAAACAAGAAACTGGCATCTTTTAACTGTGACCAAAAGATGTGGGAGCAGTTTATCGCCCGTTGCCGGGAGAAAGGCACGACGGCAACAGCCACGCTGACCCAATTTATCGAACTCTACCTAGATGATATAGATAACCTTGATGCAATTGGTGGCGATAATTTAGATAAACGCTTGGACTCTAAGATTAAGGCAAGTGTTGAGGAGTACTTAGTTACTAGTAACAATAGTAACCCCGGTATGACGAATGAAACGATATTAGCTATTTGCTCACGACTTGATAAGCTGGAGTCACAGTTTTCAAGTGAATCTAGCAACGAAACCGGAGCAATCCATAATCTCGCCGATTTATCAGAAAAAATTGAGGGGATAACAGCCCGAATGACACAGTTTACCGAGGCGATTATTAAAATTCAAAATCATCTCAACAATCAACAAAAGCGGGGCAATAAATCGTACAACAACAATTCATCCTTCAAAGTGCATACTCCCCGAATGCAACCATTAACCGAAGAAGGTTTAGCTTCAAGACTTGGTGTAAATGTAGAAACTATACGCGAGCAACGAAATAAGCTGCACCCACCGCTTTTTGTGGCATGGTGCAAGGGCAAGGATAAATCGGGTATGGGGTGGGAATTTAACGAAAATACGGGATTATATCATCCGGCAAGTTAGTATTTTTATTATTTTCAAGAATTTCTGAATTTACACTGATTGGCGCTGTTAATGCGATCGCTCTTAGCGCATGAGTGCGATGGTAACTGAGTTTGAAGGTTTGAAGGTGTTCACTTGTTTAACAGGGCAGTACTAAAAAATGACGCAGAGTTTTTGATTGCGTTGCAAAAAGCAGAAACTATAGCAGTTCTTATTTGGATGCAACACATGGTATTGACACAGCGATGCTCATTGGTATTAACTTAACCTTAAAAAGGCGCTTAGAAACCGCACGCCAGTCGCCTCTCCTATCGGAGACGCTGCGCGAACAAGTCGATCCAGCCGCTTGCGGGGGTTCCCCCTGTTGTGCGGACTGGCGTGGGAAACCTGGCTCGTCTACACAAACAAAAGTTACCGATCCTGGATTCCAGACAAGGGACTAGTACCGCAAGGCGGAATTAAAAATTAAAAATGAATACAGCGTAAGCGTTTCATTGATTTTAAATGGGTGATTTACTTCCCCTGTGCTGTACTAGAGCCAACAGAGTGTTCTGATTATTCTGTAACTGAAAGCTAAAATTTTAACCATGTAGGGATAGAGCTAGCAATGTAGGGAAATGACCGAACTATATAAGGCTGGAATCATTGAGATAACAGAAGCAGAAGATGAAGATGAAGATGAAGATGAAGATTTATTTGACGTTGCGGTGCATTTTGACGGCGATATTTTTCTTCCCAGCGTTGTTTTTGAAGGCAAAGACCACGCATTGCGGCAAGCTAAAAAGCTTTATGATTGGCTAGAAGGTAATCCAAAAGAAATCAAGGGAGAGCAACTGCGTTGGCAATCATACACAGTTAATCGTGAATCTCTAAGAGAGTATCCAGCCTGCTATTTACCTTACTACTATTCAAGGTATGAACAAAGTTTAGAAGTTTTAATTTTTGAGCGAGACCAAGAAGCCATTGCTTATGGTTGGTTGAGCGCTGAACCTTTACCTTACTATATGGACAAAGAAGATGGTTTGGTAGTTCTTGGAGACATTTCAGATGATGCTGTGCTTGCTGGTTGGCATAAAGCTATTGATATACGCATTCACATTTACTCTTTTATCTACCAGTCAAATAGCAGTCACAAGCTTTAATAATCAGTTAACAATTAGGAGCTTTAGGTGCAGCGAAAACTCGAGTTAAAAAGAGGTGTTGATAATACATCTGTTGAAGCCTATTTGGTAGATTTAGTCCAAAGACATGTTGATGATTATGTCAATTATTGGGTAGAAAGCTTAAGGTTATTTAGTCAAGAAGATAAATACTGGGATTGGATATTCAAATTAAGATATATTTCCAATCAAGAAAATCTTGAAGGTTACGCAATTGAGTGCGAAAACAAAACTCAAGGATTAATGATAATAGAAACACAAATGCACGGTTCTCGGTTAAATGTTGGTAAGAGGCTAGTTTATGTTGATGGCATTGCCACTGCCCCTACTAACCGAATAGAAATTCAGCGTCCGCCTCAATTCAAAGGTGTTGGTCAAGCACTATTAAATTTCGCAAGAATTAGAAGTGTTGAGTTAGGGTATGAAGGTAGAATTGGGTTGCATTCCTTACCAAGGTCTGAAGGATTTTACGAAAAACAAAACATGTTGAACTGCGGTTCGGAAGAAGAATATGATAATTTAGTCTACTTTGAGTATGGTGTATTGAGACGAAGATAAAGTCCGATCGGGTAAAAATTTATGAACCATCAACAGCAAAAGGATAATTCTGAGGCAAACGAGTCAATAACAACCCAAGAAGCTATAGATTTACTTTTTGGTGAAGGATGGCTCGAAGAGGCTGTTTGCATCGAAGATGAAGCAAATTGCACGATTGGCGCTGGTTTGGATTGGGGTAATGCATTACCACCTTTAATGCTCAACCTTCCTTTATTTGGTCGTCTATCAACGCTGCGTGTATCTCTCAACCGCGAAGTCAGGCTAATAATTGAAACATGGGATTTAGGTATAGGTACAACTTCTGCAACAGAGACTGCAAGGGCACGCATTAAAGAGCGGTTGCTATCTCCTACGCCTGAGTTAATACCTCACTTGGAAGCTACTTTGTTGCAAGATGATTTATACGGTGAAGAGTTTATATCTAACCGCGAAGCTCTCAAATCGCTACTTGCAATAGTTCTTACTGATTCTGATAGAGAAGAGATTGCAGAGAAGGCTGCTAATTCAATACGCACACAAGTTATGTCACAGGTGAATTTTTCCGGAAAACTTTCTGCGTAAACATAATCACAATAATATCGGGTCAAATTAAATCAAAATTAGTTTTCTGCAACCCAAAAGGAACTGATTGATGACTGGTAAAAACCGCAGTCGCTATTCTTCAAACTGGGATACTATCGCACTTGAAGTCAAATCCAAATCAGACTGGAAATGCACGCGCTGCGGTATGCAATGCTTACGTCCAACTGATAAAAGGGATGGATTAAATCGTAGAGAACGCAGCATTAAAACGTTAGTGGTTCACCACCGCAATTATACGCCCGAGGACAACCGAGCAGAAAATCTCGTGGCTTTATGCACAGCTTGTCATATGCTGTTTCATACACGCAGACGGGGAAATGTATCACCAGGACAACTATCTTTGTGGTAGAAAAACTAGTAGTTTAAAACAACTCAATAGTAGATAGTTATGATAGAGGTAAAAGAGAAATATTATCTTTCTAAGTCAACATCACAACATTTGCTGACGCAACAACTTCGTTGAAGTAATTGAAGTTGTATAGACATGAAAAGTACTACGAGTTCTAACCCAACAACTAACAAACAATTAGTAAAATCTGCACAGCAAATTCAACAAAAAAGCACCTTCATAAGCGAAGCAGATTACTACGACTACGAAGCAGAATTAGCACAAGAAAAATCAGACTACTATCACTTGCAGTACGGATACTAAATTCAATCTCCCTTCAAGCATCAACTCTTCTTAGTCAACAACTAGTAACAAGTAACTGCTAGTTGTTTTTTATATCAAAAGTAAATTATGACTCAAGCAATTGAACGCGAAATCAACCAACTCACTCTCAAAGAATTAAGCCTAGATGCTGCTAAACTTTGGTCACAGATAGAAGAAGCAGGCGAGTTAGGCGAACAAGGTAATGTAGAACAACTCTTACAAGAACTTATGGGTGTTCAAGATGGTATCGAAACCAAAATCGATGCGATCGCCTGGGTAGTTGACCAGTTAAATCTTGACTTTGAAACCTGGGAGGAAAGAAAAGCGCGAGTAGCCGAACTCCACGACCGGGTAATTTCACGTCGCAAAACTCAACTTGAACAAATCAAGCGCACCCTCATCCATCTGCACGAGATTGGATTAATTAGTGACAAAAACATCGGTAAAGAAAGGATAATTGAAATCAGGGATAACCCACCAAAGGTCGCTAAATTACTAGTAGAAGTAGATGATGAAGATTTTCCTGATGAATTTAGAGTTATTAAGTACCAAGCTAATAATAAGGCAATTCTTGAAGCTTATAAATCTGGTAAAGATATTAGCAATCTTGCCGAGGTAAGTATCGGGAAGCAGGTGCGGTTTAAGGTGCAATCAGGTAGTAAGTCTCGCAACAAGAAAAACCACAACTAATGGCATACGCCCCAACCATGTGAATCAAACATAGGTATATCCCATCATTTTACAAAAATATCATCAAATGGTTAAGGGTCAAATCTTAATCATTTTTATTTTTTTAACCTATAGCAACATTTTAAACTTCTTCAAAAAATCATCAAAACTTTGCCTGAATTTAAACTCCGTGAAGATATAATCGATGAAATTGTAGATATCAATGACAGCAACAGTAACTATGTCGGATTAGGTACAAACATCGTTACGATAGGTTGGTATATTTAACCTTATTTAGTGTGGCTAAATAGGTAATTGCAATTGATTAGGTAGTTTCTATTTTCAACTATCAATATGATAATTCAAACTACTGCTAAGTTTAAGTTTAATCTGAAGGGATGCAATCACCCTAAATAAAAACTTAAATATTAGGCATCGGGAGCAACCTTAAAATGTCATATCACAAAAACCGAAGTATAGTTATCCGTAACGCTATTATCGACAGTTTTTTTATCCTCTGGTGTTTAGTTTGGCGTACTGGTTTGGGGCTAACCTTTTTTATCATCTATGCTTCCCTTGGCTACATATATAGCTGGCCATTCTATCTTCCAATTTCGATTATTTTGGGATTTGTACCTTGGGGTTGGAAGGTACAAGAAGAAAGAAGGGATAGAGAAGAAGAACGACAAATCAGGAAGTTGGAAAATAAAATTGGGGATGGTTTTATCTATGCCAAAGCTGAATCAAATATCGAGATAAATTACAGGGGAGTTATCTTCCTCAAGTCAGTATTTGGTCTATTTGGTAGCGGTTTTTGGGGGATAATACTTGGCTGGAGAGCTATTTTGGGTATGGTAGTACAGTTAGTAGATAATATCAGAACAGTTATTAAGTACATATAGATAAACAGGTTCATCTAACCAAACCAAACTCAAAAGTTATCTTATCACTATTCCTGCATCAGTTTGATACAGAAAGTATCAAAACTTGAGTTGATACTGAACCTTTGCTTAACAGGAAAGTTATCATATCAATACTCCCGACACTCCCGACACCAACCAAAACTAAATAATTAAAATTCATTTACCCATATTAAATATTTCTGGTTTTGGGATAACATCAAAGCCGATATAGTAGTATTGTAAAAGTTATTTTTAATATCACACAAGCTAACGCTTAATATAAATGGCAACCTGGCATATCGCTTCATAAATAGCCAGTTACTAGTTATATCAACAGGAGTTAAAACAATGGAATTAGCACAGTATATCCTAACAGGACTTCTCTACGTTATTATTTACGGATTTTCTACTCTCTTTATTTTCCAATTCTTGCTAGATATATCTATCGCTTTTGAAAAACACTGTAACTGCACTACACCTACAAAACACAGCGTAATTAAAACCGAGACCTTAACTGGAAAATCCAAAATTAATATATCTAACAAAAACAAAAATAAACTATCTACAACCAAAAAGATGACTGTTCAACACTTAAGAAAAAGATGCTCACAAGCTGTAATAAAATGGAGTTATGCTATCCAAGAATCCAAAACAGGTAAGAAACGACATCTCAACCGAGAAGAAATGTTAATAGCTTTAACCAAGATTAAACAGTCAGCATAATAAAACTATAAACTGATAGTAATTTATTCTACTATCAGTTTATATAAACCTGTGATCTGGGCGATCGCTCATCTTGGAAGCTGGCTAGAACATCGAAGCAAAACACCAATTGGCATCCAGGTTTTGTGGCGAGGCTGGTTAAAATTGAACGACCTCTGTGTTCGCGTAGCGTCTGTCTGCGACACGCTGCGCGAACGTAGAGAGGGTTGTAGCGATCTTGAGAGACTTAACGGGAAAAGTCAGCTAAATTTTTACGTACTGCACGGTTTAGGAATACTAACTGATGAGCAAGGCGATCGCCCCTACCGAAATAGAAGTGATCGCCTTTGCTTTCAGGCAATAAAATATAAGAAAACTGATTGGGAGCAGAAATGACAAAACTAAAAATTCAAGAATATATAGCGAAACACAAGGCTGAATTTCCAGATGGGAAAATTCACCATGAATTGCCTATGCCTACAGATGCAATATCTGTAGTTTCTGATCCACAAAACTGGCATTGCTATCCAGATAATGTGGTGAGAATTTTTCTTTCTTCTTACAAAGAAGATGGAGAGGAACAATATTTAGTAGGGGTTGGGGATTACAAGCACCCAACTATCTGCACAAATGTTTATAGTTCCCTAGATGATGTTTGCAGTTTTATTGCTAATCGCCCAGAGCAGATTTCTAAAGAGTATCTGGAAATCTGTGGATTTTATTTTCTAGAAATCCCTATATCAAGGGCTTATCGCATCTAATTGCACATCCATTCTAAACTTGCTGATCATTTCATGGATCTACAAAAAATCTGTTAACAAGATTAAACAAATGAGTTTAAGTGAGGCATACATCATCCTTGGAACTTTGTTCACGTATTTAGAAAATCATGGTTATAAGGAGCATCAAGACTTTGGTATTAATCATGAAGAACCGCAAAGCTGGTATTTAACTAGCAGACCAATGGAGTTTCTCAATTCCGGCTTCAAAGTCACATGGTATACGGTCTGCGAGTCGGATCATTTTTACGTTGAAACCCAACCTAATGGCTGGTGTCTAATAAACTTGCAGGCTTTTGATGATTATATTGTGAAGTCAGAGGAGATTTAAAAATGGCGGTCTCCAAAATAACTGACCTAATAATCGCTTATAAAACATAAATTTCCTACCCAGAAAGAGATGACATCCACTTAATAGAAGAGCGAGTTTGGGAATTAGATCAAAATCTCGAATTAACCACTGAAGATATTTTTGATGCTGTGTGTCAAGAATATCACCTAAATGCTGAGTTGATAGAAAAAGAACTAAATTGTAAATGTCCATTTGCATTAACTGGCTTTTTAAGGGAGTTAGAAACGACAGAAGTTTATGATTATTCAACACTTGATTAATTAATCTATTACCTCTTTCATCGAGTCAAATCAACAATAAGCTTTTGACCACCAACACAAAACTCTAATTTCCTGCCTTATTGATAATCGTCGAGAAAATTTATATGCCTTATGCAGTGGCTTATGTAGAATCCACGTCGTAGAAGCCTTGATGTGACTGACTTTTGTTAAATTCTTCTACAACGTAACCTCCGATAACTCCCTTTTAACAAAGCAGAAAAATTTACAAAATGTAACTAGTTTTTTTTGACTCATTACCGCACTTTTCAGTGCCTAATTATTAAAATCACTGTGTTGGTTAATAGAGTCTTGCTCCCAGCGAAGCAAAAACATGGTTGAGATGACTGTAAAAATTGCCTACGAACTTGACAAATGGCTTCAATCGAAGTGGCAAAGAGATACGCGATTCTACACCTTAACCCTTTGCCAAAACCTATTTGGAGAGTGGACGATCACCAAAACTTGGGGCAGTGCCATCTATCGAGGATTTGGCAAGTCAAAAGATTTAGATTGCCCTGATTACCAAGCTGCTTTAATAACTTACTACAAACTGCAAGAGCGAAGGGAAAAGCGAGGATATAAAAGAGTTGACCCTGAGTCAAGATATTGATGAATCTTCATCTAATTCCATTTTCGCTTTAGCTATTTGCCAGGATAGTAGTTCATAACCTGATGAAAATTTATCATTGTTTACTCTAACTTGAATTTCTCCTTGCTGTATGGGTAAATATTTTTTTGGAACATCTTGACAGAAACCACTCTCAATAGCCTGACAATACCAACGTTCAAACTCATCCTCAAGAGGAGTCATCGCTTTGAGAGGAACATTAGGTTCAGTTTCATCACGAATCATTGCCAGTAAGCAAGCACCGGGACTCTCGATGCTATTATGGCCTCGGTATTGCTCAAAGGCGGATATTGCCAACTTCACTCTCTCTGGCTCGTGTTTGGCTATTTCCTGTTTTAATCTAACGCCGATTTTGATGCCCTTTTCGGTAATTAAATGAGTAATTTCTTGAGATGGATTCTTGAGTTCGCCATTATCAGACTTCTTAGAAACCGAGTTCAGAGAAACAACTTTTGGGGATGACTCAGGTGTGGTCAACTGCTTAATTTGTGTTCGCAGACGTTCACATTCAGACTTCAACTCGAAGATTTCCGCAACATGACCTCTCAAGTTCTGATTCTGTCGCTTTAATTCTCTATTTTCATCTGACAGTTCTCGAATCCGTTGCTTGAATACTTCGCTTAGAGTTTTGAGGCTATGAGGTCCAGGTTGTTTCTCCTCTAATGAGTTGAGTTGCTGTGTTTTTTGCGACTGTAAATCATGAATGTATTCAGTTAATTCCGTCCATTTGTAGAGGTAGGAAATGGAACAGCCAGCGACTTGAGCAATGTTAGGGAAGGTCAAGGGTTTACCGCTTTTTTTAATCTCTTCAATAGCGCGAAACACTTGTTCACGTTTCTGCTCTTTTCGCTTTTGTTGGGCTGACCGAAGGACAGCAGTCTGTTTTTCTCGATTAGGTTGCTTCGCCATTAGCAACTTTCCTCAAATCTGATAGCCATTTATCCATTGCTTCTAGGGTAGCCTTGGATTCTTCATAGGCCAGGGCTGCCCCAGCTTGTTTAGCTGACTCCATGCGTTTGTGTTCTCCAGCATATTGCCGTTCATAAAGGGGTAATTTGCTCGTACTGGGGCGGAAACTACTACAGCCGTAACATTTGGGATAGAGGTTGTAGATACAGTTTGTTTTGGGGTCAAGTGTGCAGTGACCATAAACCACCAGACGAGGTGAAATTTCCAGGTCGAGTTCGTAGGCTTTCGGGTTTTTGAGAAGGCTTTCAGGTAAAGTTTGCCAGGGGAGGAAGCGGTTTTGTGAATTCAGCAGCAGATCCTGAAAAGGTAAATCAACTGCCGCTACTTGCTCCCTAGTGGGAGGCGCATAGTGCTGAAATGTCGTTTCACTACTGAGGTGGTCAGCATAGAGTTGAGCTGCTTCCATTCCGTGTTTAGCCCTCACTTCTTGCAGGCGACTAGCGCGGGTAATCTTACCTGTAAAGCAGGGTCTAATACCATTACTATCACGAATGTCTTCTTGCTCTATCAACAGACGAATAAGACGAACCATTGGATTTCCACTTGCTGTTACTTGCGGGGGATTGGGCAATGGTTTGAGACTAAGAAACGAGGGGTAAGAACTCTGTTTAATACTTCTAAAATGACAAAACAGATAGGGGTAATCAGAGTCAAAGGTTTTTCTAATCCATTGCTGTTGTTGTTCAATGACTTGTCTAATTTCACGAGGGGCAGGTAGTCTGTGCCATCGTTCTACCTTATGCTGATAAAACTTGATATACCATTGACCATTTTCTTCAACTAAACAATCAAAAGCCATCTGACAAATATCTGCTGGACGAGCAGCCGTATATTCTTGCACTAAGTAGTGACGAGCAACAGGAGCAGGGATTTTATCAAGATGCTGTTTAATCCCTTGACGGGTGATTTCATCCAACCAATCCACGTCCTGAATTGTCTGTTTAGGAATATCTCGATGACGAACTAAGCTTAGAGATTCTAATCCGAAAAAATCAAAAAAATCTTTGAGGTTATATAGCTTTTCTCGAATCGTTCGATTACAGTTAGTTTGGTTGAGGTCGAGAAAGCTTAAAATTAGTTCCCGGCTAATCTCAGAGAGATGCTGGATGTTATTTGGCTTCAAAATTTGACTAAACTGACGCAAAGCCACCAGAGAATTCATCGGTTTTGCACTAGCAGAAAACCTACCTGATTTGAGTAAAGAATATAGATATTGCTTGACTAGGACGCGAAACCACTCAGGTTTAATTGACTTAAAGTTAAGGATTCTTACGGGTGAGTTTTTGATAAAATGGCGAAAATCCCAAACATCATCATCAAAACAGAAATTCAATAAAGTTTCTTCTTGTTGATACCCAACCCAACTGCCATAACTTGTGGCGTTAGGGTGAAAATTTATGTGACAGAAGTAACAGCGACAATTACTCTGGCTGCTAGTTGTTTGGAAGGTCTCGTAAATCCACCCTTTCTGTCCATCAGGGCCAATTTGATGGCACAGGGGATTAGGGCAAACTAAATGCTGGCGATAACCGTGAAACTGAGGTGGAACTTGACAACAAAGTTGGGTCTTAAGGGAGCAATAATTACATCCTAGTTTTAGTTTATGACTTTGCCCATCAGCATAATGAAATTTGCTGATTTGTCCCTGATTACACTGAGGACAGATAAATTCTCCAGAATACTTTTCTGTCCAATTGACTGACAGAGTTCCTTGAAGAGTTTGGTGAATGGAAATTGGTAAATGTTTAAATTTACCAGTCAGGTATGTTACTTGATGACAAAAATCACATCCCAATCTCAGTTTACAAACAGACCCTTTTGAGTAAGAAAATCTGTTTAATTGTCCCTGATTGCACTGAGGACAGATAAACTCACCAACATAATCTGTCTTCCAATTAACTTGTAAAGTACCGTTAAGGGTCTGGTGAATTGAGATAGGTGGGTGTTGAGGAACTTCACAAGTTAAGTTGGTTATCTGAGAGCATGAATCACATTCGAGTCTAAGTTTACAAATTGGTTTTTGAGAGTGATGAAAATTGTTAATTTTTCCCTGATTGCAGTTGGGACAAATAAACTCGCCAGCATAATCTGTCTTCCAATTGACTGACAAAGTACCGTCAAGCGTTTGATGAATTGAGATGGGTGCAGACTTTCTCAGTTGGCAGGAGAGGGGAGTGTATCTGTGGCAAACCTCACAGCCTAATTGAATTTGACAAAGTGTTTTATTATCGTAAGCCAAATGGCTCAATCGTCCGCAATTACAAAGAGGACAAACGAACTCATGACTATAGTTCTCTGACCAATTTACTGGTAAAGTCCCGTTAAGAGTCTGGTGAATTGAAATCGGTGGATGCTTGCGTTTACCCATTAGTTTTATGTTCTTGAAGATTTTGCAATTCTGACAAGCCATCAAAACGATTTTTGATTAAAGCTAATAAGTTAGCAATCTCAGTCACTCGTCTTTCTTGTCCGCTTTTTTGAGCTTGAATTAGGTCTTGCTGCAAGCAGTTCACATCAGCTTCTAACTGGGATTTATCTTCGGGCGTTATCCGATGATGAGGACAACTTAAACAGGCATAGCGATGTTGACAATCTCCTAACATGGTTGGACGATGACATTCTCCCAGAGGAGTACTAACTTTGAGGAGATTAGCTAATTTTTCATACCTAGTTTTTCTCGGTTTAAAAGAAGTAACTCGACCATACATATCCACATAACCTTTGAGATTAGCTTCTTTTTCTAACCTGATAAGCGAACGCTGACGATAATGAGGTAGCATATCTAAGGAACCGTGACCTAGTACGGCGGCGATATATTCATCCTCTACCTCACAGTGAGCCATAATGCTGGCTTTGGTACGGCGAAACATGTGGCTAGTTAGTTTAAATCTGTTGCCATGTTTGTCTTTTAAGTCTGCTACTTCTCGAAAATTAATTAGCCAGTTACTAATTCTCAATCTGGTAATTGTTTGGGGTTTATAGAACAGTGTTGTGTCTAGTTCTCTATCAGCCCAAGGAATACTTTGATGATGAGTATAAACGGTACAAAATAGTTTATCAAATTCAGAATCTCTCCCAAATTGAGCATCAAGAAATCTCTGCTGTTCTTGAACTAATTCAGCTACTAGAGGATGAATCTGAACAAACCTCCAGTGTTTGCGTTTTTCAACCCAACGTAGTAAGAACCATTTGTCACCTTCCTGTTTCAGGCTATGGCGTGGCATAGTGAGAATTTCTCCAATGCGGCAGCCTAACACCAATTGCAAGCGAAAAAGTCTTTCAAGTGTCGGGGGGAATAAATCGAATTTCTCGTAGATTTGGTAGAGGACTTCCTCTGGAATTGTTTCAATTTTAGGAGATTTTTTTTTGAGTTTAATCGGGGTAAAGGCAATTTCCAACCATTGTTCTTCTTTCCAAAGATTGAGGGCGTAAGCAATCGCATTCTGACGATTACCGCTATTAATTTCGCTAATAAATTGATGGAGGAGTGCTTCTGTCAAAGATTGGGGTTGTGTATATCCATAATTACACAAAAAACGATCTAAATGGTTTAAACAGCCAACTCGATGAATAATCCGACCGAGGGAATATCGCTCTCGAATACTGGCTTTAATGGTTAGTTGGGTCAGCCGTTTTAACCAAGGCAGTGAAAACTTGTGAAAGTAAAGATGATAATGCCCATTAATTCGGCATTCTTCTTGGCTATAACCCAATTCTAACAGTGACCAAACATCTTGATTCATCAAAGGATCATTAATCCACTGTTTCCCTAACTCAGAGAGTGTGATTCGCTCCTGTAATGCTTGCGGTGCAAATGCTTCTGCCATTAATTTTCTTCTTCTCTTAAGTATTGGTCTAGGGTCATTTCATCGAGAACATGACTGTAAATGTCTTTCGTTGTGGCAATTGAACGATGTCCTAAAAGCTGTTGTACATATTGGTCAAGATAATTGTCTTGCAGCATTCTAGTAGCGAAGGTATGGCGAAATAAGTGCGGATGTGCTTTAATTCCTGTTCGTTTGTGGAGTTGGTCAAATAATTTATTTAAGCGAACTAAGGACATCGCTTGCCCTACCCATTTACTTGATAAATTGACGAATAACATCCCGCCTCCCAAAGTTTCGGCTTGAGGTGGATATTCTTCTAGTAAGTAGGCATGAAAGGTCTCTTGAATAGCTGAACGATGGTAAATAATGGGGATTTCTCGTTCTCTTCCTTTAGCCATTGCGCGATTAGGATTGTCTTCTCTGCGTACAATCCGAATGCGTCCGCTGAAATCTAAGTCCTTGACATCTTCCAAATGTAATCCTAACAGTTCTCCGCGCCGCACTCCTGTTGAGCGCAGCAACATGATAATTAACCTGTCTCTATAAGTTGTACAGGCGTTGGCTAAGGTTGCGACTTCTTCATCTAATAGACAACCACTGAAGAGTTTCGGTTCTTTTATTTTGATGCGTTTGCGTTTATCAGGATTGCTTTTAGCGATTCCTCTAAGAAAGCCTCCTCGTTTTCCCCAACCATGCGCTAGTAGAGTGAAATGTTTTTCTTCAATCCTGCCTTCAATTGTGTGATAGGTATAAAATTCTTGGATGGCGGTGACTGCTTGATTGACAGTGCGAGGACTTCTTTTGGCAACAATTTCTCTAACATTTTCACCAGATTCTTCAACTTCACCACCTAGCAAGTACCAATTCACAAAGTCTGCTAATTCATTTAACCCAACGTCATACCAGTTGAGAGATTTGGATTCTAGCCAGCGCCAAAAGTCTACCAGTCGATAAGCGTATGTACTTACTGTATTCGGTGCTAATTGTCGCTTTCTACAGTAGTTCAAAAATCTTTGGATTGGCTCTACGGGTAGGCAGGTTTCAGGGTCGAAGACACAGCTAAATCGTGACTCTGTGTGAGGCGATATCGCCCATTCTACCTTGGTCATTTTCTACGTTGTGGAAATTAATTTGTTTCTACCCTAACGCAAAAATTAGGGCTGTTGTTGTTGTTCTTTCCACGTTGTAGAATTGGTTGTTGTTGTATATATAAACAGCTTGTCACCCAGGGCGAACGCATCTAAATGTAGTACATATATACTTAAAGAAGCTTAATCG
>NZ_CAWUDO010000061.1:0-52164 GCF_963920935.1 Nostoc sp. CCY 9925
TGCAACAAAGGTGCAAATCAAAGCATCAAAGTTGCAAGTCGATGCAACAAAGGTGCAAATCAAAGCATCAAAGTTGCAAGTCGATGCAACAAAGGTGTAAATCAAAGCATCAAAGTTGCAAGTCAATGCAACAAAGGTGTAAATCAAAGCATTTTGTATACGTAGTGGTGTGTTATGGCGTAGCCTAACGCACCAAAACCTTCGGGTGGTGCGTTACGGAAGCCGTAACACACCCTACACATACTTAGATTTTTTCAGAAATCAAATACTAGTCCTATAGACTATTAAAGTGATATTACTTATTTGTCGCTAGATATAAATTTTTAAGAGAATAAGTAATGACTTTGATTCTAACCGTTCTAGGTATAGTTGCTGGCATTAGCCTATATGTTGGCTTTTTACACTTGCTAATTGCCTCTGTGCGATTAAAATCTGCACTAAACTTCTGCTTTGGGTTAAGCTGCTTAGCCATTGCTGGTTCTATTTTGGCTCTTATAGCTGAATATAAAGCCATGAATGTAGACGATTACATAAATGCCAGAAAACTACTAACTTCTGCCGGATATACTTACGGCATAAGTACTGCTTGGTTTGTGTCTCTCTACACAAATTTCAGACCAGTGCGTTTAATTTTAGTAATCAATACCCTGTACTTTATCTGCCTGTTAATCAACCAAATTTCTCCTACAGGGATTCTCTACTCTCATATCAGCAACCTATCAAGTATTTCTTTGCCTTGGGGCGAATCAATTCCTCACCCACAAGGTACACTCAATCCCCTATTCAGTTTGCAATTATTAGCTTTCCTCGGTAATACTGTTTTCGTTTTTTTTGCCTGTTACTTTCAATATCGGCGCGGCGAGAAGCAAGCAGCACTCACTCTCGGACTAAGTTTGGCAATTTTAATAGCAACTGTTCAACACGATCGCCTAGTAGATTTGGGAAAAATCCAATTTATATACCTGGCTGAGTTTGGATTTATGTCCTTCGTGATAATTATGAGTCTACGCTTATCCAAAGATTTAATACAAGCGGTGAAACTACACAAACAATTGCTAGAAAGCGAACGGCTACGAAAAATTGCCGTGGAAGTCGAGCGAAATCGCCTCGCTCGTGACTTACACGATTCAGTTTCGCAGACATTGTTTACTGTAGCGACGATTGCTGAAGCTTTACCTAGAGTTTGGAAACGCAACCCAGACATAGCCCAACAAAGATTAGAGGAACTCGCCCAACTCACACAAGGGGCATTAGCAGAGATGCGAAATTTACTAATCGAGTTACGTCCCGATGGTTTAGCAGAGAAACCATTAGGTGAATTAATACAGCAGTTAACCAAGGCAATTTCTGGACGAGCAAGTTTACAGGTAACAACAACGGTAAAAGGTGATTTTTCTTTATCTAGTGAGGTAAAGCTCGTTTTCTACCGGATTACTCAAGAAGCACTGAATAATATTATTAAACATGCCCAAGCTACGCAAGTATCAGTCAGCCTTGAGTACGGGTCACAAAAGGTGGTCTTGCGTATGAGCGATAATGGCTGTGGTTTTGACCCTAAAGAGATACCATCTGGTCATTTAGGGATAGCAATTATGAAAGAACGAGCTGAGTCCATTGGCGCTAATTTTCATTTATCAAGCTATTTAGGAAGGGGGACTGACATTTCCCTAAGTTGGTCAACCTCTATCTTGAGAATAGAAAATTCATAATTACAAATGGGTCATTAGACTAGGCACAAATAAACTTAACTAAATACAATCGACATTTTTGCTTTTTATTACCCAATAGTAAGGTTTTTAGACATATTTACTTTTTGTAATATAGTTCACTTTCGTTTAGATAAGCTTGTTTTTCTGCCTTTGTTTACTGTTTCCTATTCCCTTAGTTTTACAGAAGAATTTTCCTAATAGAACCTGATTGCAATATAGTTATATTTATTTACTTGACTGATTTGGAAAATACAGATTATTATTTATGATTGTGAATTTTAAGATTATTCTCTCGTAATAAATAAAAATTAAAGATTAAGAATTTTATCTAAAAAATTAACGATGGAATAATAGAAAATACTATCAATGTATAAAAAAATAGTATTAACAACCCGGATTTAAATATGGAAACAGATAAATTAGTCAAACCAATTCGGGTCATAACTGTTGACGATCATCAAATCTTGCGGGGAGGTATTAAATTTCTCTTGCTGGCCTTTGATGACATTGAATTAGTGGGGGAAGCGGGTAATGGAGATGAAGCAGTACGTCTTTGCGAAAACTTGCAACCAGATGTAGTGCTAATGGATTTGATGATGATCGGGATGAATGGGGCGGAAGTAACAAAAGTTATCCGCAAAAAATACCCACAAATTCAGGTTTTAATTTTGACTAGTTTTCTAGACAAGGGCTTGGTACAGAAAGCAATGCAAGCGGGAGCCATTGGCTACTTACTCAAGGGTGTCTCGATTGATGAGTTAGCGGATGCCATACGTTGTGCAGCGATTGGTCGATCTATTTTGGCAGCAGAGGTAATTCAGGCGTTGCTGCAACCGACTCAACCATCATCCCCTCCTGCATATGAACTCAGCAGGCGACAGTCAGAGGTGTTAACACTCCTGGCTTTAGGATTGAGTAATGAAGCGATCGCTCAACGAATGAAATTGAGTCCTTCTACAATTAGACATCATGTCAGTCAGGTACTAAATAAGTTAGGAGCAACCAACCGCACGGAGGCTGCTACTAGGGCGATGCGAGTTGGATGTGTTTAACCGTGTTTTGTGGCTTTAGATAAAGAAAAAGTGAAAATTAATTGTAGAGACGTAGCACTGCTACGTCTCTACTTTGTACATCAAGCAAATGAGAAATACCGTAGCATTTTTGATGCTACCCAGTGATACAGGAGTCCGATTTGATTTATGAAAAAATTTAAGTATTTGTAGGGTGTGTTATGGCGTAGCCTAACGCACCTAAATCGTTAACTGGTGCGTTAGCCTTTGGCGTAACGCACCGTACGTGTATTTCACCAAATCAAATATGAGTCCTATATCAGTGGCGAAAGTCATCCATTCAGGTGAAGGCATACAGACATACCAATGCCTAGTATGAAGTAACATTAAGCAACTATGAAGCTTATTATGCGTCTAGTTGTTAGTAAATTTCTCAAGATTCCATCGCAAACCTTTAACAACTCCTGATTCTGCACTTGTCCTCTAACTAAAGGCTACTCCCACACAGCAATCATCACAGGCTTTTATTGTATGGCTACGAACATAGAAATTCCAGTTATTGGCAAAATTAAGTATCCATTACGCTGGTTCATTGGGCTGATGGCGGGGGGCGCTTTGGTTGTGGGTACAGTTGCAAACTTTACTCTGATAAATCAAGGTACAAACCAAGAAGACATCGATCGCCTAACTGTCCCAGTAGCAGCACAAAACGTCACGTTACGGATAACGGCTAGTGGTAAAGTCGTTCCAGTCGAGAGCGTGAATATTAGCCCCAAGAATCCTGGTGTGCTGTCGCAATTGTACGTCGAACAAGGCGATCGCATTCAAAAAGGCCAAATTCTCGCCCGCATGGATAGCGCTAGCATTGACGCACAAAAGAGCCAGTATCTTGCTAACTTAGCGCAAAGTCAGGCACAGTTAGCCGAAGCCCTTGCTGGTAGTCGTCCTCAAGAAATTGCTCAAGCTAGAGCGCGATTAGCCCAAGCCCAAGCCCAGCTAACCCAAGCTCGTGCAGGTAATCGTCCCCAAGAAATTGCCCAAGCTCAAGCCCAAGTAGATGCAGCTCAGGCAAGAGTGAATTACACAGCCGAACAAGTAAAGCGTTATCAATATCTATATAAAGAAGGCGCAGAGAAAAAACAACTACTCGATCAAGCCATCAGCGAAGACAAAAGCGCCAGAGCCAATCTAGAAGAAGCGAAAAAACGATTGTCGTTAGTCCAAAGCGGTTCTCGCAGTGAAGAAATCGCCCAACGTCAAGCAGCTGTGAATGAAGCACGCGCAGCATTAGTACTGTTAGAAGATGGCACCCGTTCTGAGGAAATTGCAGGACGCCAAGCAGCTGTCGCATCCGCTGAAGCTCAGTTAAAAGGCGTGCAAGTACAGTTAGAAGATACAATTATTCGCGCTCCCTTTTCGGGAATTGTCACGCAAAAGTATGCCAACGTTGGTGCTTTCGTTACACCTACAACTTCTGCTTCTACCAGTGCCTCAGCAACTTCTAGTTCAATTGTTGCCGTAGCACGCGGTTTAGAAATATTAGCTCAAGTTCCCGAAGCCGAGATTGGCAGAATCAAACCGGGACAGCAAGTGGAAATTGTCGCCGATGCTTATCCGGATCAAGTTTTTAAAGGACGTGTGCGCTTGATTGCTCCGGAAGCAGTGGTAGAACAAGGTGTAACATCCTTCCAAGTGCGAGTTACTCTGGATACTGGCCTAGATAAACTGCGTTCTGGCTTAAATGTGGATCTAACTTTTTTGGGCGATCGCGTTAATAATGCCTTAGTATTACCAACAGTTTCCATCGTCACCGAACAAGGTAGAACTGGCGTACTTGTACCTGATGCAGACAATAAACCCCAATTTCGCGAAGTCACAGTCGGGGCACAAATCAAAGACCAAACTCAGATTTTAGGGGGAGTTAAAGAAGGCGATCGCATTTTTGTTAACCCACCCAAAGACTACAAAATCGAAAAAGCCAAAGAACAGGATAATTCGTAATTCGTAATTCGTAATTCGTAATTATTAAGATATGAATTTTTTAGAAAGTGTCCAAATGGCGGGGAAAACCCTGTTATCAAATAAGCTGCGTAGCGCCCTGACGATGCTGGGGATAGTTATTGGCAACGCTTCAGTGATTGCCATGATTGGTATTGGCGAAGGTGGGCAAAAATACGTGAATAAACAGCTGGAGTCATTAGGGCCAAATGTGCTGTTTGTGATTCCAGGAAATCGAGAAACCCAACGCATTTCCTTTGAAGTGCCGAAAAATCTGGTGTTGCAAGATGCTGACGCCATCGCCTCTCAAGTGCCAACAGTCATAGGAGTTGCACCAGAGTTAAATAGAAGACAAGTGGTAACTTATCGTAATAGAAATACTGACGTTAATATCATTGGTACAACTTCAAGTTTTTTATCAGTGCGGGACTTTGAAACCGATAAAGGCAGGTTTTTTAGTGAAGTAGACATTAAGCGAAGTAATCAAGTTGTTGTATTAGGTGCAGACTTAGCAGAAAAACTATTCGGTAATAGTAATGCCATTGGTCAGCAATTGCGAATTGGCAATACCAGCTTTCAAGTGATTGGCACATTAACAGCCAAAGGTTCCAGTGTGGGAGCAGATTATGATGAAGCTGCTTTAATACCAATTACAACCTCTGCAAACCGCCTTGTGGGAAAGAATTCTCCCTATGGAATCGCCTTAGATTATCTCGTCGCCGCTGCTCGTGATGGTGATAGCGTCGATGCAGCAGAGTTTCAAATTACGAATTTGCTGCGTCTACGACACAAAATTAATGGTGAAGATGACTTTACGATTCGCACCCAAAAAGATGCTTTGCAAACTGTAGGTCAAATTACAAGTGCATTGACAATTATGTTAGCAGCGATCGCAGCCATATCGTTATTTGTCGGTGGCATTGGTATTATGAATATTATGCTGGTTTCGGTTACCGAACGCACCCAAGAAATCGGATTGAGAAAAGCGATCGGTGCAACAGAGCAAGATATTTTGCTACAGTTCATCATTGAAGCGGTAATAGTTTCTGCTGCTGGCGGTTTAGTTGGGACTGCCGTCGGTGTCAGTGGTATTCTGTTAGTGGCAGCTTTCACACCTTTAGAGGCAGGAATTTCCGCCGTAGCCATTACTATGGCAGTTGGCGTTTCTGGTGGTATTGGTTTATTCTTTGGCGTTGTTCCCGCACGTCGCGCTGCAAAACTCGACCCGATTGTGGCTTTGAGAAGTGCTTAGAGAGTATTTATAAACTAAATCTTAAGTAGGGTGCGTTACAATACGGTTCGGTTAAGATAAATCGCCGCAAAGACGCGATAAATCGCCGTCTCTACGAAAGACTGATTATTGTAGAGACGGCGATTCATCGCGTCTCTTACCTTAACCGAACAGTATTCGGGTGCGTTAGGCTAAAATCATAACGCACCGCCACATACAGCAGAATTCAAAATTCAAGTGATAGGGATAGCGATAATTAATCTTCCTGATTAGATTGAGGTACAGAGATATTTGCTAAGTAATTCACTAAATCACTTTGGCTATTAAAACCCAACAGTGCTTCGGTTAACTCCTCCAGTTGAATGATAGATAAAGTGCGAATCTGCTGTTCTATCTCCGGCTCAA
Organism: Nostoc sp. CCY 9925; assembly: GCF_963920935.1. Classification (NCBI taxonomy): domain Bacteria; kingdom Bacillati; phylum Cyanobacteriota; class Cyanophyceae; order Nostocales; family Nostocaceae; genus Nostoc; species Nostoc sp. CCY 9925. Next base: position 6,354 of record NZ_CAWUDO010000061.1, read on the forward strand.
TTGCACCAAACCGAAGTTTCAAAAGACGTAGTATTACCGCCACCTCTCCTTTTTGCAAACCTCTTTGCTCTCCCTGTTGCAATCCCTTTTGCAGAATGTCTTGGTAAATCACAGATTCTTGCATAATTTCCTCTCTAAAAAGCTGTGTAATCAAACTTTTGTCAAACCGCAAACCAGCCAAAACCTGTACGCAAGCTGATATATTCTGTCGTTCGTCTGTTTCCTCAATCATATCGACAGCAGCAGCGACTTGGGTTAACAAGTCTGCGGGTGAGTCGGTTCTGGCTAATGTCGCCAGTGGTAACAGTGGGGGGTTAGCTAGCAGTGGTGTGGGATCTTCTTCCCATAAACGAATCACTCGATACTCGTGTCTGGTTTTTCTGTCTACATATTGAGTCTGAAATACAATTTCTGAGGAGGTGGGTTGTAGAAAAATCAACACCTGCTCAATATCACACCAGTATTCTCGCTTTAACCTGGTGTAATAATCCAGCATCCGAAAGTCAAGGGGAGTTTTGGATTTGGGTGTAGTTTGAAACTCTAAATGTAAAATTTGGTTAGAGATTTGCAGGAATGTCACCGAATCAGCGCGGATGGGTTCGAGGTTGAGTTCAGTTTTCAGTACTTGGATATCTGAGGTGTCAATTGAGAGTAACCATCTGGCAAAATCGCCAGGATAGTTTTCGGCAAGGTATTTACAGGTGTTATCGTAAGCCAAGGCGATCGCTTATTTAGTAATTTTATACATATCTTCCAATAAAGGAACGCCACAACCATTCCGCAAGACAAGCGCTTACTACGCTTACCCCTAGCAGAAGCAGAACCAGATGCAGCAGCAGACATCGCCGTAGTAATTGGTAATTTTAGTAATGTGATTCAGCAGTTCCCCTTGGGTAGCAAAGCCAGCAACATGGAAATTGCGATCGCTGGCTATAAAATTGCCCTGACTGTTTACACCCCCAGCACCTTTCCTGAAAATTGGGCAAGGACGCAAAATAATCTGGGGAATGCTTACTCTGACAGAATCTTAGCAGAACGAGCCGAGAATATAGAACAGGCGATCGCACCTTAAACAATACCATCCAAATATTAGGTATCGGCTTTGGCGGTGGTGCAATTATCTCCGGTGTCATCGTCCAACACATCGACAAAATCAACCAACCACTAACCGCCATATCTCCCGATAACCCACCCCATCCCTTTTACGCATCTTTATTATTGAGTCTTTTAGCTACATTGTTTTTTATACGCATAGGTTTGCTGATAACTAAGCGCCAATATTATCCTAGAGATAAGAAGTAAATACAGCTAAAGACGTAATTATACCAGTTTGCAGTTGAGTCCAATACAGACCTAACCCCCAACCCCTTCCCTACAAAGGAAGGGGGGTAAGATTCAAAGCCTCTCTTCTCTTAGGAGAGAGGTTATTAAACGAGCGATCGCTATAATCGTGACTCTACCAACTAATAACTAAATCCTTATGGCAAAGACTATTTCAGTTACCGATTCTCTAGTTCCCAATCCCGTTCCTAAATCAACAATTATTCGTTTAGAGAATATCTTTAAAATATATGGCAGTGGTGAAACCGAAGTCAAAGCACTCAACGATGTGAATTTGACTATCGATGAAGGCGAATATTGTTCAATTATGGGGCCTTCTGGTTCAGGTAAATCCACAGCTATGAATATTATCGGCTGTCTAGACCGACCCACAGGCGGACATTATTACTTAGATAATATTGATGTAGCCCAAATGGATGATAAATCCTTGGCACATATCCGTAACAAAAAGCTGGGTTTTGTCTTCCAACAATTCCACTTGTTACCCCAACTCACAGCATTAGAAAATGTGATCCTGCCAATGTTGTATGCTGGTGTGAATCCAAAAGAAAGAAGCGATCGCGCTACAGTTGCACTGACACGAGTGGGTTTAGCAAATCGCCTCAACAATAAACCGACTCAGCTATCTGGTGGACAACAGCAAAGAGTAGCGATCGCTCGTGCCATTGTCAACCGTCCCGTAGTACTCTTAGCTGATGAACCTACCGGCGCACTTGATTCACGCACAACCCAAGAAGTCTTAGACATCTTTAGCGAACTCAACGCCAGTGGAATCACCGTTGTCATGGTAACCCACGAACCAGAAGTGGCGCGTCAAACCCAGCGCATCGTTTGGTTCCGTGACGGTCAGGTGGTACACTCTAACCTCACACCATCTGACTTAAATCAGCTTGCTGTCTCATAAATTCAGGACTTACGTACACTCTACAAATCCTTGGCATTATTCTCTTCGGGACGCTACGGGAACGGCAAGCCCTACGGATTTGGGGGGTCGTATACCCTACGGAAAGGCGTTCCGCCTACGCCGGAAACCGCTAAGACTGCGACCCCTTCACCATAAAGCGTCTACGATAAATTAAGCTTTTTGAGCATTTTTGCGTAAGTCCTGAAATTATTGAAGTCCGCCTACGCAGACTTTGTTTATGTAGCCGTGACTTCCAGTCGCCACAGATGATTACAAACTCGGCGTTTTACCAGTTTGTGCTTGTGTCTCAATTGGTTTGACATCGGTGTAACCCATTTCACCAGCTATTGTTCGGAACACCGAAATTTGCTCGTCAAAATCTAGTCCTTCAATTTGACCAAGCAAATCATTAATCGCCTGACTTGGTTGGTAGGTAGCTGGTAACCCAACCACTTTATCCCCCATAGCTACTGCCCAAGCATACCAAACTAACAACTGATTGTTTTCTTTAATCGCCCCATAAGCACGGGAATATTCTGTATCTTTGCGGTTAACGATATCCCGCATAATTCCCAACTGCTCATCATCTGATAAATCAAAATAATCTCCTAGCAACTTTGGTGCTAATTCCGGATCGGTAGCAGCGGGCGCAGCTGGCGTAATGGAATCACCCATTTTTTTATAAACAAGATAGAACCAAGCTAATTTGGCATCGGTATCTAAGGCGTTAAACTTGTCTACCACTTTTTGAGTTTCATTGCTTCGAGCTTGAGAAATATTTTTATCGTAACTTGTAGTCATAAGTTGTTTCCAAGGTAATTTAAAGGGCCAAACTAAGAGTTACCAGAGTTTGAGAATTAGATTCTACTATCAATAGAAAGAGTTAAATTAATTGGAAAATACAGCATTAATCTACCTTTTAATAGAGGTAAAAATCTCTCGGAAGAAAGCAAGAGTATAGCGAATTATTTTGCTATGATTGCCGCAGCAATAAAAATTTACCTAAGGTTTTAATTATGCCAGATGAAATAAAACCCAATGTTAATGAAGCTCCCACCCATGATGCTCAATTAGCTGCCGAAAATATAGCTAGCGGTGAAGAAAAAGCGCCAAAGGTGGATTTTGATGCTGATTACGCAGCTGCACAACAATTCAGCGTCAGTGAAGTTGACCGCACAGGCAAAGGTGCAGCAGCAGCCGAAGCCGCAACCGCTCCTAACCAAAAAGTCCCTCAAGCAAAAGAAACAAAAACACAAACCCAGTCAACTGGTAATCCTGATGATTATGCAGAGTTGGCTAAGGAAGTTGGAAATGCTAAAACTGAGAGTGTAGCTAGCGTCGATGACAATTTAGTAGAAAAAGCTCTAGAAAAAGGTCAACCGAAAAAATAAGTTTCCTCCACACCAGATGCACACTTCAGATCCCCTATTTCTTGTAGAAGTAGGGGATCTAAATCTAGTAAAGACGTTGCAATACAACATCTCTACTAAATTCTGAATTTTTATTTCATCACTTCTAATAATTCGCTAGGTCTATGAATTAAATAATCTGGATTTTGCTTAGCTAGTACTTCCGGTGAGTTAAAGCCCCAAGTCACTGCAATTACTTGGATATTTGCTTTTTTGGAAGCCTCTATATCTCTGGTTTCATCTCCAACATAAATTACATCTTGAGGCTGGAGTTGTTTTTGCTTTAATACATTATTAATAATGGTTGTTTTACCAAAAATTGTAATTCCTGAATATATAAAATCAAATAAGTGATTTAAATTATTGATTTGGAGAAATTGCGTAACATTTTCTTTAGAATTAGAAGTAATAATTCCCAGCTTATATCCTTGAGTTTGGAGTTCTACTAATGCTTCCTTGATTCCAGGAATGGGCTTTAATTCTGGGATTTTGTTTTTTAGTTCTCCTTTAACTTTTTTAACTAGAAAAGGTATCTTAAACAGCGAAACTCCAGAGTACTTAATTATTTCCCTAGACGTTAAGTTTTTGAGTAGAGTTAATTGGTCTGGAGTTATTTGGATATAACCAAAGTCTACAGCTAGACGATTAGCAATACTTACAAGGGCATCTACTGTATCAGCAATTGTGCCATCAAAATCAAAAATGATTACTTTTTGGGTCATCTTTCGCCTAGATGCGTCAAGATTAGCTTGAGCGTTGCGTCGTAACATCTCTGGCTTAATCCGTCGTAAGGCGGATGCTGGAAATCGTTTATCCCAATCGCCATCTGAGATTTGGGCTAATTCTAGCAGTTGCGGGGCAAGATTCCCAGGATAAGGCGCAAACTCTGCGATATCAGTAGTCTTAGCAAAACGTTGATTCCAAGGACAAACATCTTGGCAGATATCACAACCAGCAACCCAGCCTTCTAAATGAGGTGTAAGTGTTTGTGGCAATTCTTCTGCCCGATTTTCAATTGTATGATAAGCAATGCAGCGATTTGCATCCACGACAAAAGGCTGAGTAATTGCACCCGTTGGACAAGCCTCAAGACAACGAGTACAGCTACCGCAGTGTTCTGTATGGGGGCGATCGCTTTCTAGTTCCAAATTGGTCAACACTTCTCCCAAAAATACCCAAGAACCATACTCACGTGTAATCAGATTACCATTTTTAGCAATCCAACCAATTCCCGCTTGTTGTGCCCACACTTTATCTTGCACTGGCCCGGTGTCTGCATAATAAATCGCTCGCACGCTTTCATCAAGTGATTCTAGCCAGGTAGCTAGCTGCTTGAGTTTTTTATGCATCACCTTGTGATAATCCCTTCCCCAGCCATAACGAGAAATTTTGGCATATTCTTCGCCTTGAGGACGTTGATGTGGTGTGTAGTAATTCAGTGCTACACACACTAGCGATCGCACTTCTGGCATCACTAATCGAATATCCTGACGCTTTGGGTTCCCCATCCATTCCATATCGGCGTGATAACCCAGTGCTAGCCATGCTTTCAACCTCTGTGCTTCTGTAACATCCACCCTGTCTACAGCAGCAATCCCAATTTTATGAAAGCCCAACTCGCTGGCTTTTTCTTTCACTACCCTGCTGCTGGTTACGGAACACTGATTCATTGTTTTATATTTGAATTTGCCTAACTACGAGGCATGTTTATTGTACATTAATCTAGTGATTTTTTGATGAACATTTGTTACTGATTTGACATTCAGACAGCAGAATTCAGAATTGAGAATGAATAGGAGTCCAATTAGATGATAGTGCAACCATCTTCGTTAACTGTTAACCATCAACAGATCCATCGTGAGAAAGATTTATACATGTGTAGCAATCTATCTCAATAGCAGCTTTCTTTTTAACGATTTTTGTAATGAAATTAATATTTAGCTAACATCATACAGGTAATTTTATGACCTCTGCTGAAATATCCCCAATACAGCCTTCATCAGAATTCCAGATTCAGGGAATTACACAAACAAGTGTACTGCGTTATTTTGAAACATTAAATGCAGGAGAATTTGACCAAACTGCCGCCTTATTTGCCAACGACGGTGTGATGCATCCGCCATTAGAATCTGATATTGTTGGATGTGATGCGATCGCAACTTACTTGAAGCAAGAAGCCCAAAACATAAAAGCTTACCCCAATACAGGAATAAGCGACACTTTGGAAAACGGCAACATCCAAGTCCAAGTCACAGGTAAGGCCCAAACTTCTTGGTGTGGCGTAAATGTCTTGTGGTTATTTATCCTCAACCAACAACAACAAATTTTATATACTAGAATCAAACTTTTAGCTTCGCCTCAAGAGTTACTATCTTTACGCCCTCAAAAATAGCAAGTAACTAAATCGTGGCTTAAAACTACTCATTTTACTAATTCGGGTAAAGTAGCTTCTAACTTGAGACAGTTAGCACCATTAATCTGCAACTTGTAATCTACTTTATCCATAAGACGATTCATAATCAGCCAACCATAACCACCTTCTTGTTTTTCAACGGGGTCGGGAGCATAGTATGTAGACATATCAAAGCCTTCGCCGTAGTCCCAAACTTCTAGAGCCAGGTCTCGGTCTTTGAGTTCCAAACGCAGTAATATCGGCAAATTTGGTTTGTCCCTATGGGCGTGACGTACTGCGTTTGAGTAGGCTTCCACTAAAGCTAATCTCAAACGACTCGATTGACGTGACCAATCTACTGAGTCTCCTAGCTGGATTTTCAAACATCCCAGCAACCAGTTCTCGACAATATTGAGAAAATTCAAATCACTTGGTACATGAAGCTCACTTTTCATTACTTACAAAATCTCCAGCGAGAGTATAGTTTGATCATCTTCTTGGACGTGGTTATCTGCCTGGATGCGAGCTACTAAATGGTTAAGAGAAAGCGGTTTTTCCTCTTGTTGTAAGAGTTGCCAAAGCCCATCTTGATTCAGCATAGAACGTTCATCTGGCTGAACGCCAGACGCGGTTTTTACTGAAGTTAGTGAATTATTTGATATCATCGCCTCCGTAATACCATCACTAGTTAGTAACAGTGTGTCTCCAGGAGCGAGAACCAAGCTACAAGATTGCCCCTGCCATTTGGGCAATATCCCCAAAGGAACGCTGCGGACTTTGAGGTAATTGGGACTTTCGGCTGATGCCGCTTTGTGTGACCATAATAGTGGATAGATGTGACCAGCATTCGTGTAAACGAGTTCCCCAGTGCTAGGGGTGTAACATGCTAACACAAGAGTGATGAAATAATTATTGCTAATCAAGTCTTCACTCAAAGCGTGGTTAAGGTTTTGCATGACGACATTTGGCGGCGCTGGAGCTTCTTGAGATAATTCCCGACGCAAGACGGAAATAACACTAGCCATAAATAAAGCAGCTGGAACGCCCTTGCCAGAAACGTCACCCACAGCCAACCACAAATCGCCTTTGGGATGGACAAACACTTCAAAAAAATCACCTCCTACTTCCCGTGCGGGGTAGCAACAGGCTTGCACTTTCACACCTTTGAGATCGGGTAAACTTTGGCGTAGCAGATTGTATTGAATTTGGCGAGCCACCCCTAATTCATTGTGAATCTGCTGTTGTTTTTCCTGGAGGCGTTGATAGAGTTTTGCTTGAGAGAGGGCTAAGGCTGCTTGTTCAGCGACACCTGCAATCAGTTGGATGTCTTCCTCTTCCCAGGGGCGATCGCGTCCCCATTGGTGGAGAGCCAACACAGCCACTAAGTGTTGCTGGTAGCTAAGTGGCACAACCAGATGATGACACGGGTTACCGTCATATATTTCTTGAGCAAGTTCATAATGACGGGTTTGCAGAACTTTTTCAATTAAAGGAGCGGGGTCGAAGGCACAATCCAATACATCTGCTTGAGGATCGTAGTATGAGAACAACTCTGGTGTGAGGCGATCGCCTTCTGTTGGTCTGAGCAAGCAACTAGTAGCTTCAAATGTTTGTCCAATAGTTGCTACAGTCTTTTCCAGCATACTGTCGTAGTCTAAAGACTCGCGAATTGCCGTTGTCACCGCATTAAACAAAGATTCTCGCCGTAAAGCCCGACGTAGCTCTTGGGTGCGCTTCTTTACTAGACGGTATGTATCCGTGGCTTGTTCAACTAACGCCCTGAGCCGCTCTGGATTCCAGGGTTTGGTGATGTACTTGAACACCTGACCAGAGTTAATCGCATCTACCAAATCTTCGACATCAGTAAAACCAGTTAACAAAATCCGAATGGTGTCCGGAAACCGTTCCACTGTGCGACTAAAAAATTCGCTGCCACTCATTTCTGGCATTCTTTGGTCAGAAATAATCACAGCCATCTCGCCAACCTTCTCCAAAATTTCCAAGGCACCAAAAGCATGATTAGCTTTGTACACTTGAAAATCTCGTCTAAAAGTGCGGTAGAGTAAATCTAAGTTATCTGGCTCATCGTCTACCACCATGAGCTTAAGTTTGTCCACCCCTGTCTCAGCCATATTTGACTTTAATTTTTCAACTATGTTTAGTGGCGAGATAGTATGATGTTTATCCCACCTGATAACCAACGAAAATTTAGAACTAATCATTCTCAACAGTTATCAGTTATCAGTGTTTGAAACCTTGATAACTGTTCACTGCTAGTTGAATTTAACTTTTATCCCACTAACCCAGAACGCAAGGCGCGGACTGCGGCCTGGGTACGGTCATCGGCACATAGCTTATTCAAAATATTGCGGACGTGAGTTTTAACAGTTCCGACAGTGATATAAAGCCTTTCCGCAATTACTGCATTGCTACAACCTTCGACAATCAACTGTAACACTTCCAACTCCCTTTCTGTCAGGGTGTATGGTTCAATTCCTTCCAGATTTTCCGCAAAATCAGGGTTAGGGGCAACGGCTTTGCTATCAACAAAAGCCGATTCCGACTTTTGGGGATTTTGTTGCGCTTGTTGTAATACAATTCGAGCGATCGCGGGATCGATCCAGGCGTTGCCATTGTAAGTTACTCGCACTGCTTCCAGCAAATTATCAAATTTGATATCCTTCATACAGTAGGAGTCTGCCCCAGCAGCAAAAGCCGCCAATACCGCTTCTCGATTATCCCGCAGTGTCAAAATTAACACCTTTGTGCTTAGCTCTTCGCTATTAGTAGTAGATTTTACCTCCCGTGTCAACTCAATGCCATCCTTATCGGGTAAACCAATATCTACTATGGCAATATCTGGTTGTAGCATTTTTAACATTTTTAGTCCCTCAGCGGCATTAGCAGCTTCCCCTACAACTTCAATTTCACCCTTTTGCAGTAGTGCTGTCCGAATACCTACGCGAGTCAGGTCATGATCCTCAATTAGAGCAATACGAATTTTACTCATAGCCAACTTCAGCCCGTTACACTACCTTAACTGTAAAGTCGAGTTTAACTAAAAAGTCTTAACAGACGCAGATTAAAGACATCTGTGTGTGAAGTACCCCGCACGTAGTTTAACGAAGTGCGGCGCTTCCTGACCTCACCCATTATTACGAGTGATACCATTTCACTTTAAAATCGATACAAATAGGCAGCAGGGGGGCAGGGAGCAGGGGGAAAGAATTTATAACTTCCGGCTTTTGAGCATACCATTAATATTCCGACTTTCTGCTGATATTGCTTTTCTCATATATTGAAAAGTTTTGTGGTACCTAAATGACTGTCTATCACTTCTGGTTTGAAAATTTGGGAATCCACCTAATTTTTGGAAAACCCATGTCAACGCAGATTTTAAATCTTTAAATGTTTGTTGCAATGACTGGGAATAAACTTCTGGAAGCCATTCAAATTCAGATTTTAAACTAACCAATAATTTTGCCCACTCTTTGTAACGCAAAGACTTTTTGGACTGGGCGTAAAAATCCGTGGTTATCCTCAGACAATGGTTGTAAACAAATCTGGAACAGCCAAAACACTTTGCCAAAAATGCTGACTGCTCGTTATTAGGATAGATTCTGAATCTGTAAGCTTTGTTTGCCATAAGGTTGATTCTAGAACGCTTATCTAATTCACGTCAATTAGTTAAGCGGTCTAAAGCTTGACAAAAGCTTTCATCCCGAAGCTCTACTTTGTTCTGCATGGGGTCTTCCCACCAAGACGATAAAATTGCGACTGGTTTCGTCGAACTCCAAGCGCCCAAAACTAATTGGTTAAAAATGCTTTCTATTGTTACACCTGTTGCTCTCTTAGATAGCAGGCGGATACCTATGGGTTAAAAAGTGGGTTCTATGCCACTGCTACCCTCATGACAGAAACAAGAGTGGCTTCTGTTAAATTATTCTTTGATAAAATTATTTGCTAAACTTAACATTCAAGGAAGTGTGGTGTAAAATCAATCAAAAATAGGCATATGTCTAAATCGCCTGAAGCATTTTCAGTATTGGGAATACCAGTTCATGTGATGACTAACTATCCAGGCTGGTTGTTAGAATGCTTGCAACAAGGCAGAGGAACTCATGTGGTAACGCTGAATGCAGAAATGACTATGCAGGCAGAGCGAAACAAATCCCTAGCTGAGGCTATTCAAAATGCTGAACTAGTGATTCCAGATGGAGCTGGGGTTGTTCTGTATTTACGCTGGTTGTTATGGCAAAAAGTCCAGCGTTGCCCGGGAATTGAATTAGCAGAAAAGCTTTTGCAAGAACTTGGACAGCAAAAGACAAGACCAAAAGTATTTTTCTATGGTGCCGCCCCTGGAGTAGCTGCAAAAGCAGCAGAATTTTGGCAGCAGCAAATTCCAGATTTGAATATAGTAGGTACTTACTCAGGCTACCACTCTCCAGAAGAAGAAGCGCAATTGCAACAAACCCTTGCCCAATTGCAGCCACAAGTGATTTTTGTAGGTTTAGGGGTACCACGTCAAGAATTATGGATTGCTGAAAATCGCCATTTGTGCGCCCAAGCAATTTGGATTGGCGTCGGTGGCAGTTTTGATATTTGGTCAGGAACTAAAACTCGCGCTCCTGCTTGGTTAGGAAATAATAATTTGGAATGGCTATATCGGCTGTATCAAGAACCTTGGCGCTGGCGGCGGATGTTGGCTTTGCCAGAATTTGCGATGAAAGCCTTTGTCTATCGCTGGACTGCAAGGAGCGCAATTAAGTGCTGAGCGGGGTATGAGGCATGGGGCAGATAATGAGCAGAGGAGAAGTTGTAGCAATCTTTCCCCTTTGCCCAATGCCCAATCTTATTACTTAGCTAATACTGAAGTCTTCAACAAATTTTAAATTTCTCTGTTGATTTGAAATTCCCGGGCAAAACCTGGGAATTCTGATTTTGGGGGGAATGTCAAATCTACGTTGGCAAAATGTTTGGTTGTGGGTATGAGGAAAATTTAAGAATGCCGGTATTAACAACTGAAGTTAAGACAGAGAAATCTGTTGATAAACAGAACAGTGAAACTCAACAGCACGTTAGTAATACTGCTGCCAAGGTGCAATTGCAATCTGTAACCAAGACCTATGCTAATGGCTCTCATGCTTTGTTGAATGCGAATCTTGAGGTTAAAAAGGGAGAATTTTTATTTATCACCGGGCCAAGTGGTTCTGGTAAATCAACGCTTTTGAAACTGCTGTATGGTCAGGAGTTACCCACACAGGGAGAAGTAATTGTTGATGAATGTAATGTAGCTGGTTTAAAGGGCGATCGCTTGTCATTATTACGCCGACGTATTGGCATTGTGTTTCAAGACTACAAACTAATTAGCCAACGGACAGTAGCAGAAAATGTAACTTTTGTACTCCAAGCTCAAGGGTATACCCGTAAAGAAATTCTACGCCGCTTAGAACCAACTTTGAAGTTGGTAGGTTTGCTGAGTAAAGCTGACTGCTTTCCAGATCAACTGTCTGGAGGAGAGCAACAACGGGTGAGTATTGCTAGGGCGATCGTTAGTACACCACCATTACTGCTGGCCGATGAACCAACGGGGAATCTCGATCCAGATAATTCCTGGCAAGTTATACAAATTCTCCAGAAGTTAAATTCCTTTGGGGCTACGGTGATTGTTACCACCCACGATGAACAATTGGTGCGGCGGTGCAATTATCCAGTAGTGCAAGTTCTCAATGGCAAGTTGTCGCGAAAATAATAATTGGGCATGGGGCACTTGTAGTGAGCGTACTTCGACTCCGTTCAGTACAAGGAAAGCGTAGCATCTCGTAGAGAAGGCGTTGGCGCAGCCTCTTGTAGAGAGGTATTGGGCATTGGTGAATAAATGACTAATGACTAATGACTAATGACCAATGACTAATAAACACGCTGTTTGAGTTTTGCTGATATGGGGATGAAGGTTTTGGCTGTTTTGGGTGGTAGTGCTTGTAGGCGATCGCAGGCTTGCAAGCTTTTAAAAGCTGCCTCTCGAATCACAACTTCCTCCTCCCGACTCAGTAGGAGTTGCAAACATTGGACTATATCTTGCTGCACTGAAGAATCAACTCGCTTACGGGCGATCAATTTAGTTAGTTGACGCAGGGCAATTAACCGCTTTAATGGATCTTTTTCTGTTAAATTGACTAACAACTGCTCCAGGTGGTCTTCTTCTCGATTTCCATAAAAGTTGACAAGTTGCCATACCAATAAAATTAAAGTTAATAGCGTTCCCACGCCTTGGGCGATCGCACCAGCCGCAATCCACCGACTGTGAGAGTCAACCCAAATTGCAGCCGCCATGTAAGTACTGACAGTAGCAACACCACCACTGAGAACTGCTAAGACTAACTGACGGTTTGAACTGTTTAAAAACTCACGTATTTTAGACCAGCGCCATTGCCAGTCCCACTCCTGCATTGAGTAAACTAATAGCATTACTCCAACGCCGATTAACAGAGCTAATAGGAGTTTCCAGTTCCACAACAGCATAGCAATGAGGATTGTCAGGAACCCAAGAAAGCCTCCAGGCCCAGAGAAGCGTTTAAAAGTTTGTTGTTTTGAGCTTCCTCCTATCTTGAACTTTGGAAGCGACCAGTTGGGGATCTGCTCGATCAATTGCTGCCAAGAAGACGAAGCCTGTGCCACAGTGTTTACCTACTTGATTACGAAATTACCTATTGTATAAGTTTTATTAGAGACGAAGAAAGCAGGGGGCATCCCAAATTCGTAAAAATACCAGGATATTAGAAATCGCACCCTACTTTCTACCCTTCGGGAGATCCATGAACAATATACTCTAAAAGAATACACGGACTCGGACGAGTAAGCTTAATTTTGTTACTGAGTTTTTAACGTTTCTAGTTTAGAAACAAAAACGAAAGTCATCAAGGACGAATTGACCGTCAAAAGCACAGAAGGTAACCCTGTAGATGTTATTCCCAGTAATAGATAATAACGTATTGGGGGAAATTGCTGAGTCGGAGTTGGCAAGATTGGCGCTTGCGAGTACGGTTTGTCCAAGAAGTTGCCGATCGCGATCGTAAGCGGCAAGCACTAGGCGCTGTGAACTAGTGACAAAGGCACTAACCGAGTTCACAGGCTGCAAGAAAGTAGCTTCCAAAAATCCGCTTTTGGGCGCTCCCATTAAGACTGTCAGCCCTGAATGGCTTGGAAATGCTGGATTTGATGGCTGTATTGCTAGAGAATTCTGAAAAATTACTCCCCACCGTTCATACTGGCGCTCTACGACTTCAAAACACTTCAAGTCTTCCAAGTCTAAACAAATACAAGTAGGTATACTCAGTTTAGCAAGATCGATAGGTGACTCGATGCGATCGCGCCGAGATGAAGCTGTAATTTGATTTTGTATATTAAAATTGTCAAGCGCAAATTTAGGGTCTTCAATCCTTGGTACTTTATTTGATTGAAGAGTGGCCTGCTTTACCATGACATTCCGCCTTACCATTACCTAAAGAATAATCAGATTAGTAATATATCAAAAGCTATTCTTTTTAGATGCACAACTAAAATTAATAGCTGATTAAAATAAGCGTTTTGAGTATTTTTGACGCTCAAAATTATTTATCAGTTTCTTCATAGAGTACCATAAACAACTCATCTGTATTTATGTCTAGAGTGATACTCATTACTACGTAAAAACTTAGAAACACAGTAATTACAAGGTTAGTTTATTTTTTCCGATGGAAAAATAAATACCAAATCTTTACAACTACTTCAGTAGTTTTACATCTGCTTAATCTGACGCTGGTCAGAAGTCCTAAAGTAATTGGTTCACCGATAATAAATCTGTGGGAGAGGCAAAGAGGGAACAAGACACGGGGACGCATAGAAATTACTCCCCACATCCCCGCGTCCCCATATCCCCGTGTTAATTAATCATTAGAGTGAAGAAAAATATTTATGTTTCAGCCAATAGGATTTGAACAACGCTCCGTAATTACCTCATTAGGTAAGATGGTGTACTATACTGCCGCTGGGTCACCTTGGCACAACGATGTAACTGTCAAAGACGACCGGGAAACTTTGGTGTTTCTGCACGGCTTTGGTGGTGGGTCTTCTGCTTATGAGTGGTCGAAAGTTTATCCGGCTTTTGCTGCTGAATATCGTGTTATTGCGCCAGATTTAATCGGTTGGGGCAGATCTGAGCATCCATCACGTAGTTATACAATTGATGATTATTTGACAACAATTCGGGAGTTTTTCCAGCAGACTTGTACCGGCCCAGTAACAACGATCGCTTCTTCTTTGACCGCAGCATTTACAATTAGAGTAGCGATCGCTCATCCCGATTTATTTAAGTCTTTAATTCTGACTACTCCCGCCGGACTTTCCGATTTTGGCGAAGACTATTCCCGCAGCTTTTTTGCTCAGTTAATCAGTGTTCCCATTCTTGACCGTGTGCTATACAGTACTGGAGTTGCTACCAGTGGGGGTATTCGTAGCTTCTTAGAGCAACGACAATTTGCTCAGCCTAACCGAATCTACCAAGAAATTGTAGATGCTTATCTAGAATCTGCCCAACAGCCGAATGCTGAGTATGCAGCACTGTCTTTTGTACGTGGCGATTTGTGCTTTGATTTATCCCTTTATATTCAAGAATTGACTACTCCCACAGCCATTATTTGGGGACAAAAATCGCAATTTACAGGCCCTGGAATTGGTCGCCGCCTCGCTGAAATAAATCCCCAAGCAATCCGGTTTTTTCAACAATTGGAAGATGTGGGTTTAACACCGCAGTTGGAATTGCCAGCAGTCACAATTGGGTTAATTCGTCAATTTTTACCTTTGCTTAGTTAATGTAATAATTTAGGAGCGGAGCCGGAGACGCTCCGCCTCCGATCAGAATTTAGAATCAAGCCTGGGACTTGAAAATGAAATGTCCTCTGGCTTATTAATTTTTTAGCTTATTCAGCTTGGGATCACAGCCTTGTGAATTCTCAATTCTGTTAGCCCATTCTGAATTATTAGCAAAGACTATTTGTCTTTTATTCTGACATCAATGACAGTAGCATTGAAATTGTAGTTAAAACCTTCCAACTCAAATGGCATCCCAATTTTGACTTTACTGTTACCAAGAACTGGCCCGCTTGTAGTGACTTGGGCTTTACCATCTAGAGTTAAGAGAAAATCTGCGCTAAAATTATTACTTTTTGGATCTGGCAATTCTTTAACAGTCCCATCAGGTTGAAAAACGTTAACTGTTCTTGGTAGCTGTTGAATTGATTTAATCTCAATTTGCCCATAAGGTTGGTTGCGGATTATCACATTAGTTTTACCGCCTTTTTTTAATCCGTTATTGAATAATTGTTCAGGGTCACGTACATTCAAGCCACGGACTACTAAATCTACCTCTATGGGTACTGTTTTGGCACCGACTTGGGCAACAGAACCAGACGTGCCAGGAAAGATAAAGATGCCAAATATAACTAGTAGAATTACCAGCGCAGCACCTAAATCTAAGAGGTTAATTTTGCCAAACAAACGACCTTTTGAATCTAAAATAGCCATAAAAAGTTTTCCCAGGTAATAGCGAAGTAATTGATTGTAGCAAGAATGTTTTCAACGGATACGGTAATTTTATCTATTTGGTAATAACTCAAATCGCCTGGTGGTTGCGGTTATGCGACAGTTTATCATGAGTTTGTAAGTTTATAACTGCGGCAGCTAACCCTAAAATTTTTGCGTATTGGAACTGATGTACCCAAAAGATAAAATCTAATCTTTAAGCCTATCTCTAGAGGGAATTATTAGCCATATTAAAATCAGTATATTTGCGTAAGTGTTGGCTGTATAACAATCCCTTTGGTTTTCAGCTAATAATGCAACTTAGAATACTTAAAATCCGTCTCATGATTTGTCTTATCATTTTACGTTCTCTCGAAATTATCTTCAGTGCAGATTATGTTGAATTGGAAAGGTTTTGTTGTAAATTACCGCATGTGGCGGCGTCGCTGGTTTTATCCACTAATTTCGCTGGTAGTTGCTTCGAGTTTGTGCCTGAGTACAGCCTTACCAGGAAGAACTTTAGAATTCTTGCCTCTGATATTGCAGGGAGTCCAGGTACTTCAGCTTTCTAATATATCCGATCGCCAGGAAACTGATATTGGCAAGCAGATTAATCAGGAAATACTGGGGAGTCAAGTCCGACTTTACAAGAATGCTGGAGTTAATAGCTATGTAGAACAAATTGGCCGGCGCTTAGCAGCTAATAGCGATCGCCCCAATCTTCCCTATACTTTCCAAGTAGTTGAAGATGATGCGATTAATGCCTTTGCGACGTTGGGAGGCTATGTATATGTCCACACGGGTTTGCTCAAAGCCGCAGATAATGAAGCTGAACTAGCAAGTGTTATCGCCCATGAAATTGGTCACATTGGTGGAAAACACTTAGTTAAACAGATGCGGCAAAAAGCGCTCGCTAGTGGTGTCGCAAGTGCAACTGGTTTAGACCGCAACACAGCTGTCAATATTGGTGTAGAACTTGCCTTGAATCGTCCCCGCAGTCGTCAAGATGAATATGATGCCGACAAGAGAGGATTAAAAACTTTGACACGGGCTGGTTATGCCCAGTCTGCAATGGTTTCTTTTATGCAGAAGCTTTTGAAACAGGGTGGTTCTGTCCCGACATTTTTGAGTACGCACCCTGGAACCAGCGATCGCATTGCTGGCCTTCAACGTGCGATTAAGTCCCAACCTAGTAATGGAACTTACGGATTGGATAGTGCTAGTTATAGAGCCAATATTCGACCATTAGTCAAGTCTTGAGGGTATTGGGTATTAGGAGTCCTGAGTTAGGAGTGAGGAGTTATATTCTCTCCTTTGCTCCTTTGCCCTTCATCAAATCTAATCGCGGCGATTAACTCTGATTTTAGCTGGATCAACTGCGATCGCTGCATCTTGTAAGGGCAGGGCACGGAGATAATTTCTAAAAATATTAACTTGATAAACTAAATTATTTGTAATATCTAGTGCAGTCAACCAGCCACTCCGAGGATGATAAGCCCCAGTATCTATGCCTAGCCATCCCTGTCCTTGTGCCAGTTGACCAGGAGAAACACCCGGCAGAGTAAAGGTAATGGTGTGACCGATGATAATTTGCTTATCAGGAAAGTAAGGCTTGGGAATGCTGTGAAATTCTTCTCGTATCCAGCACAGTTGCTCGGCTGTTTGTTCTATCACTGGCTTAGAAGGGTCAACACCAGCATGAGTTAACCAAACATCCCCTAAGTCAATATATGTAGGTAAAGCCTTGAACCAATCTAAATGGTCATCTGGAATTGTAGCTTCGTGGTAACTGGCTACGGTAGCTTGCCCCCCACTGTACAACCATGCTTGCATTCTTGGGGAGGAAGTCCTTTCATCAGTGAGAATGCTTAATAACATCTGCTCATGATTTCCCAGCAAACACGAGTAGTTATTTCGCTTGACAAAATTAACTACTTGTGCGCTATGAGGTCCGCGATCAATTAAGTCTCCCAGAAAATAAACTTGATCGTCTGATGTGGGGGCGATCGCCTCCAACAATGTCATCAAACCTTCATAGTGACCATGTACATCCCCAATTACAATTCGTCTGGGGTTAGTTTCGCTCATTGTCTCTTGGCTACAATAATTTGGAATTTTGACTAATACTTCTGCTACAGTTTAAGCTGTCTGGTTTCCGCAATGACAGGTAAAAACACTGGATAACCTTTATTTTAATTTAAAGTTTAATTTTAATTTAATTATTATCCCGGTTAGGAATAAATCAGACTGGCGATCGCGATAAAGTATAGTCTATGAATGATTTTTGTGACAATTTAAAAATCAGTAAATTTAATCTAAGTTGTTAGCCTAGAATTTAAGGTGTTGCTGTATACCTAAATTTTAATCTCACAATGTCTAACAATTTTTCTGCTGAAATTAGTTCGCGTATCTGCAACCACATGAATGAAGATCATGCTGATGCTGTGGTTCTTTATGCTAAGACATTTGGTGGTGTCACAGATGCTAATTCAGCAAAAATGCTGTCAATTGATGCTCAGGGCATGGATTTAACAGCACAAGTAAACGGGGAAGATGTGCCAGTTCGTATTCAGTTTGATCGTGTTTTAGCAGATTCGGAAGATGCTCATCAAACTTTGATTGCAATGGTGAAGCAGGCGCGGGTGCAGACAAAGTAGAAAATAACAAAGTAATTTACAGTGATTTGAAATTGAATATTACACGTGTAGCGATACGATTCAGATAAGCCCAAAACCCTGGTGTAGAGACGCGATAAATCGCGTCTTCAAAGACCGATTATTCACACAAATAACCCTTAACTGAACCGTATTGACACGTATAGGGGAAAAATATATTTTGCCCCTATAATAATTTGTATTTTAGGCAGATGCAGAAGATTCGGTTTGTTGATTTATTTTCAGGAATAGGAGGAATTAGATTAGCCTTTGAACAGGCGGCTGATTCTTTAAATATAGAAAGTGAATGTGTTTTCAGTAGCGAAATTAATTCAGATGCTCGATTAGTTTATGAAAAAAATTTTAGTGAAACACCTTCAGGTGATATTCGTTTAATTGATAAACTACCAGAACATGAATTTTTATTAGCTGGGTTTCCTTGTCAGTCTTTTTCTCATGCTGGCAAAAAAGAAGGTTTTGGCGATACGCGAGGCACACTATTTTTTGAAATAACCAGATTAATTGATACCTATAAACCACAAGCTTTTATTTTTGAAAATGTCCGAGGGCTTTATAGTCATGACGGAGGGCAAACTCTAGCAACGATTAAGCATGAGATTCAAAAACGAGGTTATAGCTTTGATGCCTTTTTACTTAATAGTGCAAACTTTGGCTTACCACAAAATCGTGTCCGTGTTTATTTGGTAGGCATTTTAAATGCTTCTCCCACTTTTGAATTAATTTCTGATGTGGGGCCAAAAGATTCCCATTCATATAACACTCAGCAATTATCTTTGTTTTATCCACCAAAAAAATCTGTGACTGTTGGCGATATTTTGGAAAATAATCCAGATGAAAAGTATGATTGTTCGCCAGAGTTTGTAAATGCGTTAAAACGAATATTTAATAATGATTTAAATCGCTTACATGGAGTCAGGTTGA
Organism: Nostoc sp. CCY 9925; assembly: GCF_963920935.1. Lineage (NCBI taxonomy): Bacteria > Bacillati > Cyanobacteriota > Cyanophyceae > Nostocales > Nostocaceae > Nostoc > Nostoc sp. CCY 9925. The sequence continues at coordinate 25,554 of NZ_CAWUDO010000061.1, forward strand.
TTGATTATCGGGGTGGAAACTCTATTCACTCTTGGGATTTAGGATTGCGTGGCGAGTGTAGTCCAGAAGAAATTGAACTGATGAACCGTTTTATCTTAAAGAGGCGCAATAAGCAATTTGGAAAAGAGCAAGATGGTAAATTATTAACTCAGGAACAAATAGCTAGTTTTTTTGAACATCCCAATCTTGGAGAAACATTGAATTCACTGGTTAACAAAAAATATTTAAAATTGATAAATAATAAATATAAACCTCTATCAGGTAATTTTTCATTTGAAGTTTATAAATTTGTAGATCCAAATAAAATTTCAGTAACGTTGGTTGCTAGTGATGCCAATAGGTTAGGAGTTTATTACAATCAGAGAGTGCGGAGATTAACTCCGCAAGAAGCAGCAAGACTGCAAGGGTTTCCTGATAGTTTTATGCTTCATGCTAATGATGATAAGGCTTATTATCAAATGGGAAATTCTGTAAGCATTAATGTAGTTAAAGCTGTGGCTCAGGAAGTAATTATAAAAACCTTATACTCTACTCAAGAAAGAATAGATAAATCTCAGTTCGCACTTGCTCAATTTTTTAAATAGGCTATATCTACCCCAATGGACAAGGAACTGCAATGCCATATCCCTGTGCATAATCAATTCCTAGTGCCTTAATCCGCTCTAAAATTGCCTCATTTTCCACAAACTCAGCAATGGTCTGAATACCCATCACACTGCCAATATGCGTGATTGCTGTCACGATCGCATTATCCACAGGATTCTCGATAATGTTACGAATAAAGCTCCCGTCAATTTTGAGGTAATCCACAGGCAAAGACTTGAGATAGGCAAATGACGACATCCCCGCCCCAAAATCGTCCAACGCGAAGCGACAGCCCATCTGTTGAAGCGACTGAATGAACTGTCTGGCTTTGATGAGGTTGGCGATCGCCACAGTCTCGGTAATCTCAAAGCAAATGCGCTGGGGTGAGATGGAGTGTAGGGTAAACTGCTCGTACAGGAAGTTAATGAAGCGATCATCGTTGATGCTAGAGCCAGAAAGGTTAATCGCATAGATGCTTTGTTCGTCGCCAACAACCGTTGACCAATTCTCGAACAGAGTGCGAATCACCCAGCGATCGATCAGGTGCATCAAGTTGTAGCGTTCTGCTGCTGGAATAAACGCCATCGGCAACACTAAATTTCCCTGCTCATCCCGGAGCCGCAGGAGTACTTCATAATGGTCGCCGTTTTGAGATGCCTGAGTGATAGCGGCAATCTTTTGAGCATAGAGACAAAACCAATCGCTTTCCAAGGCTTGAGAAATGCGGCTGACCCACTGCATCTCCCCGCGCTGTTGCAGTCGCTCTTGGTCGTCAGTCTGAGCAACGTACACGCGATTGCGCCCCCGGTTCTTCGCAGTATAGCAAGCTGCGTCAGCCGTGCTGATAATCTCTGCAAGGCTCTCGGTGTTCGTGTCGATACTGACCAAGCCGATACTTGCTCCAATTGAGAATACCTGCTCTTGCCAAACAAACCGAAACTCTTGAACACACTCAAGCAGATCGTTGGCAACTCGTAAAGCTTGCTCCAGCGTACACTCATTGAGCAATACGCCAAATTCATCGCCCCCTAACCGTGCCAGTGTGTCAGTTTTCCGAATCTTCTCCTGTAATAGGACAGTAATTTGACGCAGTAATTCGTCTCCAGCCACATGACCACAGGTATCATTTACGATTTTGAAATGATCGAGATCCAAATAGCACAACGCATGAACTTGATAGTTTAAAGAAGCAAGGCGCAATGCTTGTTTAACCCGCCGCTCAAACTCTTGGCGATTCACCAATCCGGTTAAAGCATCATGGCTTGCCTGCCAGGATAGCTGACGCGAAAGCTTGCGGTTCTGAGTCACGTCATGAAACACCATAACCGCGCCAATAACTTGCCCCTCACGATTGCGAATGGGCGCGGCTGAATCTTGAATTGCAATCTCTCGATCGCTCTCAGTAATTAAGACGGTATGGTTTGCTAAACTTACAATTCGATTTTCCTGTAACGCTTGTTCAATTGGGTTGGGAACTTTCTCCCGTGTCGTTTCATGCACAATTCTAAAGACTTCTTCTAACAGCACCCCCTGTGCCGATGCTTCATTACATCCAAGCAGAGATTCTGCAACCGGATTCAAGTATTGAATCCTGCCAAACGCATCCGTAGTAATAACTGCATCTCCGATTGATTGCAACGTCACCTGAGCTAATTCTTTTTCTTGAAAAAGTGTTTCTTCGATTTGCTTGAGGGCTGTGATATCGCGTCCCACCGATTGGTATTCTATAAAGCATCCTTGCTCGTCAAACAGCATCCGGTTATGCCACTGAGTCCAACGCACTCCATCTGCCACAACCACGCGATTCTCAATGATGACTACAGGATTATCAGCACTCATTGAAGCTATTAATTGAGTAACTCGCTGCCGATCTGCCTCAAAGATAATGGGTTGATAGCGGCTACCAATCAGTTCCTCTGGCGATTGCTCAAAATAATGTGCAAAAGCTTGGTTGACAAACGTGATTGTGCCGTCTGTTAAATATCGGGCAATGAGTTCAGTTTGATCTTCTACAATCGCACGGTAGCGAATCTCGCTTTGTTTGAGAGCGATTTCTGCTTGCTTGCGATCGCTAATATCAATCAGGACACCCAACATCCGCACAGGTTTACCTGCTTGGTTGTAAATGCTGCGTCCTTTTCCAGCTATCCAGCGCACCTTGCCATCGGGATGAATTACTCTATATTCAGCTTCATAATTAATATGCTTAGTTATGGCGTTCAATATAGTCTGTTTAACTCGGTCAATATCCTCTGGATGAATAGCATCGTGCCATAACTGATATCTAGCTGATGATGTTTCTGGTTCTAACCCTAACAAGCGAAAATGGTTGTCGTTCCAGATGACTGTCCCTTCAAGTAAATTCCAATCCCAACTGCCAATATGGTTAAATTCCATCGTCAGCCTGAGTTGTTCTTCACTTTTGGCTAAGGCTAATTCTACTTTTTGCCGTTCTTCTTCGATACGCTTCTTGGGGGTGATATCCGTAACTCGCACCAAATTCATCACTCGATTAGCAACCGTGATTTGTTTGATTGCTATGTTTCCCCAAAAGCAATTGCCCTGCTTGGTAACGTATTCAATTTCGCGACTCCACAACACTTGCTGGTTAATTTCTTCGATGATGGTGTTTAGTTCATTAGAAGTAAACTGCTCTTTTTGTAGGGTATAACCTTCAATACCGATGAGTTCAGCTTTGCTTGAGGCTGCAAATAGTTCTACTGCGCGATTATTACAGTCAATGGTCAGTAACGTTTCTGTATCTACCAAAAAGATCGCATCAGCAGATTCGTTAAAGATAGCTTCTAGCAAATCACGGCTCTTGGTGATTTCTAACTCGCTTTCTTTACGTTCTGTAATATCTAGAATAGCTCCATACAGTCTAATAGTCTTACCTTGAGTATCATAAGCTACCTCTGCTCTCGATTCTAGGTAGCGCAATGAGCCATCAGGTCGGATAATGCGATATTCAAGATTGAAAGCGGTTCCATTGGCGATCGCCTTTAGTAGATACCTCTGCAACACTGGTCGGTCTTCTGGATGAACCATCTGGAGAAATATAGCCTGTGTCGGTACTGATTCAGTAGGATTTAGCCCGAAGATATGAAAGGTTTCAGCTGACCAAATTTGTTTCTCAGACTCTAAGTACCATTCCCAACTGCCCAGATGGGCAATCTTTTGAGCAGTAGCTAGCAAGGTTTCACTGCGTCGGAGTTCTTCTTCGGCTTGTTTGCGTTCGTTGAGTGCGACTTCCCGTTCTGTAACATCTTGGGCAGTCCCATAGAGGCGAATTACTTTTCCATCCGCGTTAAATTCTGCATGTCCAATCGCCTCAATATAAATAGTCAACCCGTAAATTCGAGAGGTACGCAGAATAAGTTTGTAGGATTCACCAGTTGACATTGCCCGTTCAGTAGCTTGGGCTAATTTTCCTGCGTCTTCTGGCCAGTACAGTTGCAGATTTTCCTGGTAGTTCGGTTCAAGAAGTCCGGGATCTCGATTAAATAGGTCGAACAGCTGGTTTGACCAGGTAATTTTGCCAGTGGCAAGTTCAAACTCCCAATTACCGAGACGAGCAACTCGCTGAGATTCTTCTAATAAGGCTTCACTCTTGCGTAGTATTTCTTCAGTGCGTTTGAGGTCGGTGACATCCACTACCAGCCCATCCCGAACCACCCTTCCATCCTCCAATTGGCGTGGCGTGGAACGAAAATGCAGCCATTTAAGCTGACCGCTGGGCGTTTGGATTGGCAGTTGCATATCAAACATTGAGAGATTCCGTCGGGATTCATCGACTGCTGCCAAAAGGAGTGATGGATCCTCTGGGATAAGCTGGCGAGAGACCAAACTTGAATCTTTGAGTACATCTTCTGCTTTGACTTCCATCAGTCTTTCAATGCCCGCGCTGATATAAGAAAAGCGATCGCTGCCATCGAATTCGCGGATTACTTTATAAATTGCGCCATTGGGCAGATTATCACCAATTCGCCGCAACATAGCTTCACGCTCTTGTAATGCTAGTTCTGCCTGTTTGCGTTCGCTGATTTGCCTCTCTAGTTCTCGGTTGGCTGCCTCCAGTTGTGCAGAACTCGGTAGAGCAAGTGCTTTTGGTATTAGAGGTATTAGTTCACAAGCTGTGTACAGTGAAACTAGGGCTGTAATAGCTTTGATTAAACCACTCAACCAATAAGTTGGATACCAGAGTGTCCAAATGTCCATCAGGTGGGTAGTGCCACAAGTAACAATAAATGTTGCAAATAGCACAAATATCCAGTTGAAGGGCAAATCTTCGCGCTTCCTGACAAAATAAAGTAGCGTCAGAGGAATTGAATAATAAGCAAGCGTAATTAAACTGTCAGCTAAAATATGCAATCCTACTAACTCTGGTTTCCAAAGATAGCAATGACCGTGAGGAATAAACTGCTTATAAGCAATAAGGCTTTTCCAAAGTTCCAGCATTAAGTTGTCTCAAACGCAAGTTGCTTGACCTTTATTAGTAATTAATCATACTTAAAAGTCAAGCACTGTAACGAAAAATTATGTAATTATACGTGTAGGATAAACAAAAATATTAATTGAGATACATCTAGAACTCACTGGTTGAAATCTCAGACTGAAACTGCGATCGCTGTTTACTAGTTTAATCTTCTGTTTGCAATAACCAAAAGCCACTGTAAGTCATTCCAGAATCATCAGGCTGGACTAACAAAAAATGTAATCCTTGGCTTTGTTGTTTCCGTTGTTCATATATTTGGGCTGCTGTGGTAACTTCTGAATCTTCAAAAGTGGCAACAATCCATCTATCCACTAAGCCTGCTTCTAATAGTAAGCCATCTGGTGGGCCAGAAATGTAGTTCAATCCTACAGGACGGGCTTGCTGTAACCAACGCGCTAAGTGCATCGATCGCCGTCCCCCATAAATTATCACACCAGGAACAGCGATCGTTGACGCTAAACCTAAATTAATCGGTTTGAGATATTCTGGTATATGCAAAATCGGAATGGGGCGTTGTGCAAAGGCATCCACGAGTTCGCCCGCTTGGAGTGTCGCAAAACGCCATTGTTCTCCCAAGAGGTTTTCTGGTAATGGTGCAGGGGGTGGTTTATCCAGGACTGAAGGATATTGCTTTTCTTGTAACCACTGTTTGAGTGCCAAAGTGCGGCGAGTTGGTTCGACATTAATACCTAAAGTGCGTCCCGCTGTCTCAATTAAATTCAGAGATTGAGGACGAAACACTTGAATTACATCCGGCAGTTTTTCACCAGCTGCTTGCTGAAGTTGAATCGCAACCCAATTAGAATTTACTGCTGACTGAAGACAAGTAGCTTCATATTCAAAACTGCGAGTTGCATCACAAATCAACAACTCCCATAAGACTTTACCAGATGCATCTGGTAATGGACGACGATAAAAATCAGCCTGCCAAGTTTTCATATTTTAGGGGTGGGCATGGGGTATGCCAATTCAAAAAGCCTGAATCCATTCTTTGACAGAATATTCTGTCCAGATACCATTTTTCCAATAAGGATCGTTTTCAATTAAGTCGCGGACGATCGCTTCGTCTGCGGCTTCGTAAATTCCAAAAACTTTTGTGACATCTTTGGTAGGGCCAATGGTAATTAGCACACCGGATTCTTTTTGTTTTGCTAATCCGTCTAAATGAGCTTGGCGGTGAGGGGTACGTTTTTCAAGAACGTCTTCGCAGTAAGTTCCCCAGAGTACATATTTGGGCATATTGGATTTTAGATTTGGGATTTAGATTTTTGGTTTACTGATTACAAGTATGAATTTAATCTCACGCAAAGGCGCAAAGACGCAAAGATTAAGAAGAATTTGAGAATTTCATACTTTAATTCAGCAACGCCAGATTTTGGATTGAGATTTTGAAGCCGATACGTTGAGGAGTAAGGAATTATTAATTCATAACTCTTGTACAGACGCGATGAATCGCGTCTCTACTCCTAACTTCTCAAATTGACGCCGAATTTTTCCACTAAGGCTTCGCGGACTTTATTATGTACTGGTTCGACTTCTGCTTCGGTGAGGGTACGATCGCTTGCCCGATAAACTAGCCGGAATGCCAGACTCCGCTGGTCTTCGGGGACGTTTTCGCCGCGATATTCATCAAACAATTCCACTGATTCGAGTAAATCTTTGCCAGCTTTGGTAATTACTTTTTGCAGTTCGGCAACTGAGACTTTCACAGGTGCGAAAAAGGCGATATCGCGATCGCTTGCTGGGTAAGTGGAATATGAATGGAATGTGGGGTTTAGAGTTTCGTCTTCCTCTAGAGAATTTAAAAGTACGTCTAAATCTAATTGGAAAACGTAGGCTGAATCTGGTAAACCTTTTTCGCGTCGTAGTTGGGGATGAATTTGCCCAAAAATACCCAGTCTATTACCTCTAATCCATAAGGAAGCGGTGCGTCCGGGATGTAAGCGTTCATCTCGGCGATCGGGTTGATATTCTACCTGCAAGCCAAGTTGACGAAATACACTTTCTAAAATGCCTTTGGCTTCAAACCAAGTCAAGGGTTGTTCTCGACCGCCTTTTGACCATTTCCCAATAAAGCGATCGCCTCCCATAATCCCAGCCAGGACTTCTGTTTCTCGCAAACCGTCTTCTTCTTGCCAGAAAATTTGCCCGATTTCAAAGCCGTTGAGGGCGCCGTTACCCTGTTCTATATTATATTGATAGGCGTCAATTAACCCGGATATTAAATCGGTTCGCAGGGCTGAATATTCTACAAATAATGGGTTTGTTAATACTATTTGTCTGTCTTCTCCTGGTTTAACTAAAGAATAATGAATTAATTCTGTTAACCCTTCTGCCCGCAGAAAAGCTCGTAATTTGCGAATCAATTCTTGGTCTAAAGGCAAATAACCAGCTTCGGCTTTTTCTGGTAAGGTATCACAAAATTTGTTGTACCCATAAAGACGGGCGATTTCTTCAATTAAGTCAATTTCCCGTTCTAAATCGCGGTAACGATAGGGTGGTACGGAAACAGACCATGTGGGTTGGAGTGTATTGTCTTCTCTTAAGATATTGCCTGAAGGAGTCAGATGACATCCTAATGCAGTCAGAATCCTTTCAACGTCTTGTTCTTGGAGTTCTCCTGTGTCTTCTCCCAAATCGATTGGCCCCAGTACCTGATTCACTCGATCTAAACGTAGTGCAATAGAACGACTCCAGGTAGATGGGTCGGGGCGGGTGTCGGCAATTTCTTGGTGGACAATAATTCCACTAGCTAATTCGCTAATTAACGACAAGGCGCGGCGATTTGCAACTTCCAATTCGGCGCGGTTAACTCCTCTTTCGTATCTTCCAGAAGCTTCACTTCTTAAGCCAACACTGCGAGAAGAACGGCGAATTGCGACGGAATCAAATAAAGCAGCTTCTAAAACTAGGCTTTCGGTACCTTCATGGACTTCAGTTTCTTCTCCACCCATGACTCCCGCCAGTGCAATGGGTCTTTCGTTGGCGGTAATTAATAAATTTTGGGATGCTAAAGTGCGAGTTTGTCCATCCAGGGTTTTCAGTGATTCTCCAGCAGCGGCGAAGCGGACGCCGATGTTTAAATTTTCGCTGCTGGCAACTGATTTTAGGCGATCGCGGTCAAAGGCGTGCAGTGGTTGTCCCCATTCCAACAATACGTAGTTAGTAATGTCCACCACATTATTTATCGGACGTACTCCAGCAGCCCGTAAACGCTGTTGCAACCATTCGGGAGATGGCGCAATTTTAACTTCTTCAATAACCGTACCAATGTATGCAGGACAAGCTTGAGTATCGGCAATTTTTAAAGCTAAATTTCCTGTATTTTTGGTAATTGGTATTTCACTCGGTTGAGGAATGCTCAGTTTTCCACCGGTTAAGGCTGCTACTTCTCTGGCTACGCCTACCATACTTAGAGCATCAGCGCGATTAGCAGTTGCGGTGAGGTCTAAAATGACATCATCTAAACCCAACAACGGACGCACATCACTACCTAATGGTAAATTTTCCTGGGAAAAAATATGAATTCCGTCTAAATCAGTGGGTAAACCCAGTTCTTTTAAAGAACAAATCATGCCCTGAGAGGGGACACCACGCAGTTTTGCAGGTTTAATTTTTAAATCGATGTTGGGTAAGTAAGTTCCCGTAGTTGCTACTGGCACATAGATATCTGCTTTGACATTAGCAGCGCCACAGACAATATTTAAAGTCTCATCTGCGCCAATATCCACTTGGCAAACACTTAATTTATCAGCATTGGGGTGTGGTTGACGCTCAAGCACTCTCCCGACAACTACGCCATTTGCCCAAGTGCGGCGGTCTTCAATATCTTCTACTTCAAACCCCGCCATAGTCAGGGTTTCGGCTAATTCTTCTGGGCTAAGTTTTATCTCTACTAGTTCGCGCAGCCAATTTAGAGAAATACGCATGGAGTGTGCTGGTTTTAGGAATCGTCTTTTGCTCTCATTTTAGAGTGTCTGTTAGCGTAGCGATCGCTATTCACTCTGCAAGTCATAGCCTTTCACTTGAACAATCCTACTACGTTAGACTAGCAGAACAATCTCCCATGCTCATCTTTTCTTGGCGTTTTGCATATACATCAGAAACGGAACCTACGATTGAAAGGTGAAGTCTGCGAGTAAGTAACCTACTACAAACAATTGAGCTAACCAGGTACGATAGGCGATCGCAATTCAGCAACAAGAAGATAAATTGCGGAAATTGTCTTTGAGAAGTTGGATCTATCAAAACTATAGAGCTTAAAAGATTCAGTTCCCAGGAAGCAATGATGAAAGTTAACTATAACCAATTCAAAAAATGGATTTTACATCCAATGATCATGGGTTTGCTAGCAGTAGGAACAATCGTCTACAAAACAGAGACAAGTTTTTCTTTGACAAACCCAGCAATTGCCGCAGAAGTTGTTTCATTAGAAAAGTCTACTCCTAAACCTGCACGTAAAGAGCAAGCTATTTATCGGAGCGATCGCTTTGGTTTTCAGTTTAGCTACTCGCTCCGAGATTTTGCGATCAATAACAAAATAGCCAGTCCCTACAATAACCCTAATTCTCGATTAGCTGCTATTGATATCTGGACTCACAAACACGCCCAGAAAATCCGCGCTGGAGAATATGCAGGTGGTACAGAATACCCAGCCAATGTACGTGTATCTGTATATAGAAATTATAGTAAATTACCTTTGCAAAAGTGGGTTCAACAAGATAACGACTTTTCCGCAACCCGGGAATTTAAAACAGCCAAAATTGCAGGACAAAGGGGCTTGAAATTTAAATCGAGTGGCTTATACGAAAACGAACATCTCGCTTTTATCAGCCCTAAAGGCCCTCGAATTATTGTTATCACAATATCTAAAACTGGGTATGGAAATAATGATGCTATCTATGAGAGAGCATATCAGCAGGTAGTGAACTCCTTTACTTTTTTTAAATAGATAACAAACAAGTAATTCGCTGAGATTTTTGAACTTATTTCTATCTACTCCCCTCCTTCTACAAGAGATTTGACTGCATGTAGTAATTGTTGCTTGGTAAAAGGCTTAGTTAAATAAACATCTGCACCTTGTCGCATTCCCCAAATTCTATCAATCGGCTGATTTTTAGAACTACAAATAATAATTGGTACTTTTTTAGTTACTGGATTTTTTTCAGTTGGCGACAAAATTCAAAACCGCTAACTTCTGGCATGACTACATCAGTAATTATGGCATCCGGCTGATGATTAATAGCTTTATTCATACCATCTTTAGCATCATAAGCTTTAATGACTGTGTGCCCGCTTTCTCTTAAAAAACTATTGATTAACTCCAACTGAGAAGGAGTATCTTCCACAACTAAAACTTTGGCCATATTTATCCCTACTAGTTAAAACTCCGTATATTCATGAATTTAAGTTAAATGCATGAAAACTATTTTCAGTAAATCCGCACGAGTAAAGGGTTTGGTTAGATATCCAGATGCCCCTACTAATCTCGCTTTGACTTTATCTACAATTCCTTTATTACCAGTGACAAAGATAATAGGAGTCTGTTTAAATATGGAATTATTACGTATAATTCTACACAATTCATAACCGTCAATTCCTGCCATGTTTAGATCTAGCAAAATTAAGTCCGGTTTGTGCCTAATAATTGACAAAACGGCTTTTAATGGATCGTTGATAGTGACTACAGAAAAATTTTCATTTTCTAAGAAATGGCTAATTTCTTTGAGAATTGTGGGGCTATCGTCTACAGAAACGATTTTGTGGATTTTTTGTGCAGTTACAGTAGCGGCGGTTACTCTTTCGGAAGCAGAATTTATGTTATTTGATATTGTTGGTTCTTGAAAGTTTGCTTTTGGAGGAGTGGAAATTTGTGATAATTGCTCAACAGCACCTATATTCTCTTGTGCTATATCTGGGGAAGTATTGACTTCTTCTTTAGTATCAAATAACTCTGTAGTCAATTTTGGTAAAAGTGACTTTTCTTCAAATATTTTTGGTAATTTATCAAATGGCGGATCTGGTTCATGCAAGATAATTCCCCCTTGAAGGATGTAAGGATATAATTGCCGAGCCAGCTTAATTTCATCCTGATTTAAAATTGCAGCCAAATGACAAAGACTAAAACCCTTCATCCAGTTAGTTAAATTCGCCTGGAGGTTTGGTAAATCTTTTTGCTCAAATTGGTTGTTAGCCAAGAGATATGGACGTTGATATGGAGAAGAAATTTGCGGCATAAATGACTGCCAACTCTCTAATCTTGCTTGGCAGCGTTCTAAAATTTTTTCTATATCGAACCTGCAAATCTTTGGCATTCTAGTAAGCGGTTCTGTTAATTCATAAGTGCCTTCTTTGATGAGCAAAAATGATTCAATTACTTCTTTGACTAATTCTTGAATCAGTGCTGCTGCTTGCGTAGAATGTAGATGTTGTTGACTAACAAGCCAGTATATAGCTTGATATTCAGGAGGCTGGCTTATCGATTGACTATCATTTTCCATCAACTGACTGTGTGAGTCAGGTTCAAACATCAAACGAACTTGAACGCGAACCTCGTTGGTAAGTAATGGAATTTGATGGCCTAGGCGGCGCAAATGACGTTCTAGTCGATCAAACGGTTCCACTGAATGGGTTGCGTAAGTTATTTTGCCCTGTTCTAAGTAAATAGACCATGAAACCGAGTTACTTAATGCTTGTAAACAAGTACTGTCGGAGCAATTAGATAATTGTCTTAACAAACTTAAAGGACGCAGTTTGGAGAACACACCTGAATTATTCATATTTTTCTACTTTTTTGCGGAATCAGCTACCTAACATTTGTAAATTACAAATATCAGCTATGAAGTATTTTCTTCTTTGTAATATTTCTTTATGCACAAATTATTTATTTCAAATATGTAAATATATTAAAATTTATAAATTTGTAAGCCTTTAGTTCTATTTTATACGTTGTTAATGGAGGTCTGAAAAATAAATAGTTGTCCTTAATTATGTACAGTATGCACGAAACAAGTTCTCTTTGGTTATGTTGCCAGCCTTTTTAACTGAGGTAGGCACAAATAAACAAATGTAAAGACCAATTGTGAATAAAATACCAGTACATGTTGACCATTTTTAACTTGATTTACGATTGATAAATCTTGACTCAACACCTAATCATCTACATCTTACTTATGGCAGTTCCCTTACGAGGTAAATTTGATTCCAAGTTTTCAGAATTACACAGATACACTTGTAAAGTAACCGAACTTAATTATGCTTAATTACTTTTCTATTAAAGAACGATTATCCTACATAAAATCTTTAAAAACTTATGTAGGAAATTCTACGTATTTATTGTACTGTAGGTTTGATAGATATAAATTTTTGGTAGATACACTACAACAGATAATGCTGAGTTTTGAGAAACTCTTTTTTGCAAAACTAGACGCCGTTCAATCTCTCCTGAAACATGTAGAGAAGTTGGTGAAAACAATTTGTTTGATGACAATTAGGCCATCTACCACTAGATACTATATCTGTAGTCGCGTTAGTGACTAGCAAAGATATACATTGAAAACAGGGAAATAAAACTTTGGATTTTAACATAACACAAAAAGTTATGCATGACACATTAAGACTTGATGAAGTTGTAGAATTTGCAGAGAACCCAGAACCGCGTTGTCCGTGCGTCCTCTTACTAGATACATCTGGTTCGATGCAAGGAGATCCGATTGAGGCTTTAAATCAGGGTTTGCTCAGTTTAAAGGATGAATTAGTCAAAAATCCTTTGGCAGCTAGACGAGTGGAAGTGGCGATCGTCACTTTTGACAGTAATATTAATGTAGTACAAGACTTTGTAACCGCCGATCAATTCAATCCGCCGATTTTAACAGCTCAGGGATTGACGACGATGGGTGCAGGAATTCATAAAGCCTTGGATATTATTCAAGAGAGAAAGTCGCAGTATCGTACCAATGGGATTGCTTACTATCGTCCTTGGGTATTTATGATTACCGACGGAGAACCCCAAGGTGAGTTAGATCATATAGTAGAGCAAGCAGCCCAACGCTTACAAGGAGATGAAGCCAGTAAGCGAGTAGCATTTTTTACTGTTGGAGTAGAAAATGCGAATATGACACGCTTAAATCAAATCGCTGTGCGTACTCCGCTGAAGCTCAAAGGGCTAAACTTTATCGAGATGTTTGTTTGGCTCTCAGCTAGTATGTCAGCTGTTTCGCATTCTCAGGTGGACGAACAGGTAGCACTACCGCCAATTGGTTGGGGGACTGTTTAATTACAAAGATGGCAGCTAGCTGTTGGAATAGAATCTTATGAACATATCAAAACAGATTGCTCAATGGCGGATAGTGGCTGCGTCAGTATGTGGTACAAGTCACTTAAGAAACAAGCAATTATGTCAGGATGCTCATCACTGGCAGATATTGTCAGATAACATTTTAGTGGCAGCGGCAGCAGATGGCGCGGGTTCTGCAAGTCTGGGGAAAGTAGGAGCGATGCTTGCTGTGGAAACAGCGATCGAAAACCTTTCTAGTAAAGGACTGACCCGAAGCAGTTTGACTAATGATGCTGATGTGCGATCGCTCTTAAATGATGCCATTCTAGCTGCCAAAAAAGCTGTAGAAGATGAGGCTGTTGCTTGTGATAAAGAACTTGGTGACTTAGCAACTACCTTAATTATCATGGTTGCCACACCAGACGTTGTAGCTGTAGCCCAAATAGGTGATGGTTTGGCTGTGGCCAAAGACCAACTGGGCAACCTCTTAGCACTGACTATGCCTGATAGCGGCGAATACATCAACGAAACCACCTTTTTGACTTCGCCCACTGCCTTAGATACAGCACAGATGAAATTATGGCGTACAGACATAGTAAATGTTGGTATAATTACTGACGGGTTACAAATGCTGGCTTTAAATATGGTTGTTGGGGAACCTCATAAACCGTTCTTTTTTCCGCTGTTTGAATTTGTAGCCAATGCCGAGGATAAGACAGCAGCAAAAGAGCAGTTAGTAAAATTTTTACGCTCAGAGCGGATCGCCCAACGCACTGATGATGATTTGACACTGATAATAGCTGCATTCAACAACTCATAAGCATTAAGTTTAAAGGTTTGAGATTTTAAATACTCCCGTTAGCGGTAATTTGACTATGCAGGTACTACGTTGTTCTCCTAAAAAAGAAATCCTCAATTTGAGTATCAGTTTGGGACGTGGCGGTGAAGCTTGTGTTTATGCAGTGCCATCCGATGGTAACTTGGTGGCCAAGATATACCATAAGCCAACCATTGCCCATGCCGAGAAACTCCAAGCGATGCTGGCTAACCCCCCGGAAAACCCCACAGCTAGTTTGGGGCATATTTCCATCGCTTGGCCAGAGGATTTATTGCACGGGGCGGATGGTAGCAACGGCATCCTGGGGTTTTTAATGCCACGCATTCAGGGAATGCGTCCAATCATTGACTTTTATAACCCCAGAACCCGTCGCCAACACTGCCCCTTATTCAACTATCAGTACCTGCTCCGCACGGCTCGTAACCTGGCGGCGGCTTTTGCGGCTTTGCACGCCAGTGGATATTGCATTGGCGATGTGAATGAGTCAAACATCCTCGTCAGTGACACAGCACTAGTGACCTTGATTGACACTGACTCTTTCCAAGTACGTAACCCAGACACCAACCTTGTTTACCGTTGCCCAGTGGGTAAACCAGAGTTTACGCCACCAGAACTCCAAAATAAAACTTTTGCGGAACACGATCGCGAAATTTCTCACGACTTATTCGGGTTAGCAGTACTGGTATTTCAACTCTTAATGGAAGGTACGCACCCATTTTCGGGGATTTTTCAAGGCGCCATCGAGCCACCGCCCTACGAAGCCCGCATCGCATCCGGTCATTTCACTTACAGCCAAAAGCGACGCGTACCTTACCTACCTACACCCATTGCACCTCCTTGGGAAATTCTTCATCCCAGCTTACAAGAACTGTTTGTGCGTTGTTTTGAAGACGGTCACAGCAACCCACAACTGCGCCCCAGCGCCCAAACTTGGCTCAGTGCAATAGCCGAAGCTGAAGATTCCCTGATTACTTGCACTACTAATCCTCAACATCGTTATAACAACCACCTAGATCTTTGTCCTTGGTGCGAACGTAGCGTGCGATTAGGTGGACGCGATCCTTTTCCATCACATCGGGCTATAGAAGCCAGAGAACATCTCCAACCGCGAATCAAACCGAAAAAGCGCTACACCCAAACACCGCGTTTGCCACAGCGAGCCATGTCATCGCACCTAGCGAATTATTGGCAACCCATGACACCAAGCGGTTCGCATTATAAACGTTCCAAAAAATCCAACTTGTACCCAATTGGTTTTTGCTTGTTGGGTTTAGTTTTATTGGGATCTGCGGACTTAATGATTAAATTTACTGAGCCGTTAGTTTCCCACAATGCTTACACTCAACAAACATTGAAATCTGGTCAGGGAATTAATAAACTCAGCTTCGCAGATTATTATCAACAAGGTCATACTGCTTACAAACAGCGAGACTATGAAAAAGCAGTTGCAAATTATAGTCAAGCCATTGAACAAGAACCAAAACATGCCAGAGCGATCGTAAATCGTGGCAATGCCCGTTATAATCTCAAAGATTATGAAGGAGCAGTTGTAGATTACACCCAAGCCCTGAAAATCAAACCCAATGAAATTAAAGCTCTGGTGAATCGGGGAAATGCTCGGTTTATGCTTGCTGAATATAGTAACGATCCGGATACAGAATATAATCTAGCCCTGACTGATTATAATCGCGCTATCGGCCTCGATCCCAAGGAAGTTGAAGCTTATATTAGACGCGGTATTGTCCGCGCCCAAATGGCTAAATATAGCGGTGAATCTCAACAAGTTTATAGAAGAGCGATCGCAGATTTTACTCAAGCAATAAAACTGAATTTATCTAAAGCAGAAGCTTATTTTCAGCGCGGTGTTGTTTACTATCAAATTGCCCAATATAGCAGCAGTTATGAGCAAGAATATAGTCAAGCGATCGCTGATTTTAACCATGCATTAACCATCAGCCCAAAACTAGCAAAAGCCTTCCTCAAACGAGGTATGGTTCGTTATGAACTAGCGCAATATGGTGGTAGTGAATCCAACCAAAACCAAAGTAAAGCGATCGCAGATTTACAGACAGCGGCTAAAATGTTTCTTGAGCAAGATGACATGGATAACTATCAGCAAGCACTCAGTAACATGTGTGTAGTTGTCGAAAACAAATGTGATCCTTTATTCCAAGGCTCTAATAGCGCGGAAAAAGTCAACTAAAAACAAGTAAGTTTTATTACTTGCATATTTGGTTTTAATTCAATAAATCAAACCTGACTAGGATTAACTAGCGTTAATCCTAGTTGTTTTATATGTGACATTTTTATTGAATTGAGTAATACTATTTACAAAAATCTTTGCAACAAATGAATCATCTCTAGGGGCGTACATCTGTAAGTCCATACCCATATATCTGTCGCATTTTTAGGAACTTACAAATAAAAAATTTCCAATTAACTCTTGTATGGTGGGCGTCTTGCCTGCTCTATAAGTCAATACGGTTCAGTTAAGGCTATGCAGTGCTTGAAACAACAAATACAGGAGGATTAGTTCTTGTTCCAGTACCTCTGTGTTTAACTTTTTTAGAGCGAAATTTTGATACAGGCTTTTTCACAACCCTTGGATTGTTTCTATGAACCCTCTCAGGTAAAACTTGGTCAAGAATCTCCATAGTTAACCAGCTAAAAAAAGGGGAGTTCTTGTAGCTGCAAACGCTGGAATTTTGGGAGGGCACGACGCACAACTCGTAATGTTCCTGTGAAGCTTAGACGCAGGGGTGCAATTTTCGCAGTCGTGGCAGCTTGAAAAATTAACAACCGAATAGCCCAGTGACCTAATAAGAAACCGTAAACTTCTTGCACCACTTCCCGTGGCTTTTGAGAACGAATATGGGTTTTTCGTCCTAAAAGATGTACTTTGAGTTCATCAATCGTATTCTCTACTTCCCAGCGTTGATGGTACTCACAAGCTAGTAACTGGGCTGGAAATTTTTCAATGTCCAATAAGCTGGTAATTAAACGATATTTAATTTGTTCTTCTGGGTTATCAGGATTCTCAATTGTGTACTCGATGACTCGTACTTGTATTGGCTCAAAACCTTTTTTTCTTAATTTGCCCGATGGATAAATATAACTTAAATACGAACCATCGTCTAAAGCTTCTTCGTTTAAAAATTTAACGTTAGCAGGAATTCTTCCTAAATAATCACAGCCTTTATTTACCGTTGCTTGTACCATTGTGTAGGAATGCAAACCTCTATCCCACATCAATAACATTCCCGATGTTACCGAGCGTAATAATTTTAGTGACCTGACTCGTTCTCCAATTCTATATGGGCACATTAATGCATCGAAAATTAGATGTGTTCCTGCCTCCACCAAAATAACTAATCTAACTTTGGGAAACGCAGCTCTTGTACCAGGGCGACTACCAGGACGACCAAAAACCCTTGCGTTTTCATCGCTATCTGGGATATCTAAGCAAGTTCCATCAATCACTACAATTCGTAATCCATTGAGAAAGGCTCCTATTGTTTCGCTTGTTGCCATTGGTTGCACCAACTGATGAAACAACTGTCTCATCACCCCTGCTCCCAATCGCTGTCTGGCTTGGGTTATAGCTGATTTACAAGGGAATCGCCAATATTTACCAACTTTAACCCATGCCTCTGAAAGACCATCAATGAGATTTTTGAGTACATCCCGCATTGAGTCTCTCGACCATAGGCTCATGGCTATTATTAAGCAAACTACAAGTTGTGCTGGTAATGAGCGATGACGTTCCTCTTCAACTTTTGTTTTAGCGATCGCTTGTTCGATTGAAGTTGATGGGATAGCAACCTCTATCGCTTTAAATATCTCCGTACTTTGTATTTTATGACACACTAATGAGAATTCTTTTAGATGCACCTAACTTGATTTCCATTTTTGGAAACAATGCCTATTTTACAGCTATTCGAGCCTTAACTGAACCGTATTGCTCTATAAGTAGTAGTAATTTATTTCTTGGAGTTTTTTTATTTCAAATTGGTTTAATTTTTTAAAAAAGAATTTGAGAGTAATTTTATACTTGGCTAATTAATTCTAAATTCTGCTGTATAGATATTCACAGAGCTTTTATATAGAAAAGATTTTAATTTATATGTTCTTCATAATTTTGTAAAAAAATACAGTTAGATTATTGACTGAGAAAAACAAATCAGAAATCAATTTTTCTCGATATAAGTGCATCCTCTTCATGTCAGAAAAGACAAATAATATCCCTACAAATCTCCGAGGTAATTGCATGAAAGCGGTGATTTTGGCCGGAGGGCTTGGTACACGCCTCAGTGAAGAAACTAGTATCAGACCTAAGCCGATGGTTGAGATTGGTGGTAAGCCAATTCTGTGGCACATAATGAAGACTTACTCTGCCCACGGCATTAATGATTTCATCATTTGTTGTGGTTACAAAGGCTACATAATTAAAGAGTATTTTGCTAACTACTTTTTACACATGTCAGATGTTACTTTTGACATGCGATTTAACCAGATGAATGTGCATTCTGGATATGCTGAACCCTGGCGTGTCACCCTAGTAAATACAGGCGACCATACAATGACAGGTGGACGCTTAAAACGAATCAGCGAACATCTGGGAAACGAAACTTTTTGCTTTACATATGGTGATGGTGTAAGTGATATTAATATCACCGAGCTAGTTAAATTTCATCAACAACAAAACACCTTAGCAACACTCACAGCCGTGCAACCAGCAGGACGTTTTGGTGCCATTTCCTTAGGATATGAGCAAACTAAAATCACCAACTTTCGCGAAAAACCTGAAGGCGATGGCGCTTGGATAAATGGCGGCTATTTCGTATTAGAACCAGAAGTGCTAAACTTGATTGCTGATGACTCTACCGTGTGGGAGCAAGAGCCATTAGAAAAGCTAGCTGCTATGGAACAGCTATCTGCTTTCAAGCACTATGGTTTTTGGCAACCAATGGATACTTTACGCGATAAAAATCATCTAGAGGGGCTATGGAACAGCAGTCAGGCTCCTTGGAAGGTATGGTAGAGCGGAGTGGGGAGTGGGGAGACGCGGGGACGCGGGGAATAACAAATGCCCAATGCCCAATGCCCAAGTAAATTTATAGTGTAACTGGAAGTACGATAATACTAATGTATGATTTTGCGATTATAGGTGGGGGAATAGTTGGACTCTCTACGGCGCTGGCTTTAGGAAAACGCTATCCCAATGCACGTATTTTAGTACTAGAAAAAGAGAGTCAATGGGCATTTCACCAAACCGGCAATAATAGCGGGGTGATTCATTCTGGTATTTACTACAAGCCAGGAAGTTTCAAAGCTAAATTTTGTCGTGACGGTTCTCGTTCAATGGTGGATTTCTGTCAAGAACATGGAATTGACCATGAAGTTTGTGGTAAAGTAATTGTTGCGACTGAAGAACAAGAGCTACCACGCCTAGAAAATCTCTACCAACGCGGCTTGGAGAATGGTATAGAAGTCCAAAGAATTAGCCCCGAAGAAGTTAAAGAAATTGAACCTCATGTTAGTTGTGTAGGTGGAATTCGGGTATTTTCAACTGGCATTGTTAACTACAAGCAAGTTTGTTTGAAATATGCCCAGCTGATTGAACAGCAGGGGGGACATTTACACCTAAATACAAAAGTACTGAAAATCTCACCAAGAGGAAAAAGTCAGGTACTAGAAACAAATAAAGGTAGCTTTGAAACTCGGTTCGTGATTAATTGTAGTGGATTGCATAGCGATCGCACTGCAAAATTAGGTCAAGTTGAACCCCAAGCCAAAATTGTCCCATTCCGGGGAGAATACTACGAACTCACCCCAGAAAAACGCTATCTAGTCAAGACTCTAATTTATCCAGTACCCAACCCAGATTTTCCTTTCTTGGGTGTCCACTTTACCCGAATGATTGATGGTAGCGTTCATGCAGGGCCAAACGCGGTTTTGTCTCTCAAACGCGAAGGTTACAAAAAAACCGACTTTGATTTGGGCGATTTTCTGGAAGTGATGACTTATCCCGGTTTCTGGAAATTGGCAGCCAAACATGCGCCTGAAGGCATCCAAGAAATTATTCGTTCGTTTAGTAAAGCAGCCTTCGTTAAAAGTTTGCAAAAACTAATTCCCGAAGTCCAAGCAGAAGATTTAGTCCCCACCCATGCAGGAGTCCGCGCTCAAGCCTTAATGAACGATGGCAAGCTTGTAGACGACTTTTTGATTGTTTCTGGTCAAAACTCCATCCATGTTTGCAATGCTCCTTCTCCTGCTGCTACTTCTTCTCTAGAAATTGGCAAAGCCATTGTCGCGCAAATTCCCCAACTCTCGCATCTAGATAGTGTAGTAACTGCATAGATAATACCAATTCGCAATGACGCTCGTTCCTCGCTACCGCTTCGCTAACGCAATTCGCAACACCAAAAATCTAGATGCAGCGAGACTTTGTGATTTATATCTGTTGCCTCATTTTGGAGAATTGGTATAAATTGCTTGCACTTTGAGGGCATATAGGCGTTCCTCAATTCAGGGATGAATCTTGTGGGGTAGGCATCTTGCCCGCCCAAAGACGCCGAAGGACGGGCGAGACGCCCATCCCACAAGACTGCTGTTGCCCAATAGATAAGGCAGCAAAGGATTTTACTAAGTATGTAATGACTCTGAAGTGAGTCATATAGCGGTTGTCTTGTAAATACAACACGCTGTGGAGGCGCATAGCTATGCACCCCTACAAAACTAAATCGAATTTAACTCTTCAATACAAAGGCATTAACCACAATGAAAATATTAGTAACCGGCACAGAAGGCTATCTGGGTTCATTATTGCCATCTCTGTTAATCGAACGGGGACATGAAGTTATCGGTGTAGATACTGGTTACTATAAAGTTGGTTGGCTGTACAACGGTACAGATGTCACAGCCAAAACCCTGAATAAAGATATCCGCAACATCACCCCTGAAGATTTGTCAGGTGTGGAAGCAGTTGTTCACATGGCGGAACTCTCCAACGACCCAGCCGGACAATTGGCACCCAATATTACCTACCAAATTAATCATGTAGGTTCAGTTCGTCTGGCTAGCTTAGCTAAGGCTATGGGTGTGCGTCGTTTTGTGTATATGTCTTCGTGTAGTGTCTACGGTGTTGCTACCAAAGATGATGTTACAGAAGAATCTCCAGTTAATCCCCAAACAGCCTACGCAGAGTGTAAAACTCTTGTAGAAAGAGATGTTGCACCATTAGCTGACGATGACTTTTCACCTACCTTTATGCGGAATGCAACTGCTTTTGGTGCTTCTCCCAGGATGCGTTTTGATATTGTTTTAAACAACTTGGCAGGTTTGGCTTGGACTAGCAAACAAATCAAAATGACTAGTGACGGGACACCTTGGCGTCCATTAGTCCACGCATTGGATATTTGCAAAGCAATAGTCTGCGCCTTGGAAGCACCACGGGATATTATACATAACCAAATCTTCAATGTCGGAGATACAGCTAACAACTATCGGGTGAAAGAAATCGCTGAAATTATTGCTGATGTTTTCCCTGATTGTAAATTGTTCTTTGGGAATAACGGCGCAGATAACCGCAGCTATCGGGTATCCTTCGAGAAAATCAACAGCATTCTACCCGGATTTAAGTGTGATTGGAATGCTCGACTTGGTGCCGAGCAGTTACTTAATTTATTCAGTCAAATCGATATGGCTGAAGATACTTTCTTGTTTAGAGGATTTACCCGTTTAAAACAGCTAGAGTATCTGATTCGTACTGAGCAAATTGACAAAGATTTCTTCTGGAGAAAGTAGAAATTAGTTGTAGTTTGTGCTTTAGCACTAAAGTGCAAACTACGAACATATATTCTTCTTTACACAGTAATTTACTCACTATTAATAGGGCTTGAAATTATGGCGAGCGCAAAATGTCGTTTCAGTGGTCAACCTTTACACAAAACTTTTATTGACTTGGGAATGTCACCTTTAGCTAATGCTTATTTGCGACCAGAGCAGCTAAATAAAGCAGAAAAATTCTATCCTCTTCACGCTTATATTTCTGAAGACAGTCTTTTAGTTCAATTAGAACAGTTTGAAACTCCAGATCAAATTTTTAGTGACTATGCTTACTTTTCTTCTTACTCAACAAGTTGGCTAAAACACGCCAAAAAATACACCGATATGATGGTAGAAAGATTTAACTTTAATCATCATACCCAAGTTATTGAAATTGCTAGTAACGACGGCTACTTGCTGCAATATTTTTTAGAGAAAGGCATCCCGGTTTTAGGAATAGAACCAGCAGTAAATATAGCCAAAATTGCTCAAGATAGAGGTATTCCTAGTATTAACAAGTTTTTTGGAATTGAGACTGCCAAAGAACTGGTTATGCAAGGAAAACTAGCTGACCTTTTAATAGGTAACAATGTTTTAGCTCATGTACCGGATCTAAACGATTTCATCGCCGGAATGAAAGCCATCCTCAAACCAAATGGCATCTTAACGATGGAATTTCCTCACATTTTGCAACTCATTGAGCAAAATCAATTTGATACTATTTATCACGAGCATTTTTCTTACTTCTCGTTCCTGACAATCGAAAAAATATTTGCAGCACATAACTTGCAACTTTTTGATGTGGAGGAATTAGCAACTCATGGTGGTTCCCTGAGAATTTATGCTAGACATGACTACGCTATTAATCCTAGCATTAGCGAACGAGTTAGCCATCTCAAAGAAAAAGAAATCGCAGCTGGACTACATCGAATAGAAACTTACGTCACATTTGCAGAAAAAGTTAAAGCAACAAAGCACAAGCTATTAAGTTTTCTCTTAACAGCTAAGGCAGAAGGTAAATCAATTGCTGGTTATGGCGCACCTGCTAAAGGTAATACTTTGCTCAATTACTGTGGTATTGGTAAAGATTTTATCGATTACACAGTAGATTGCAATCCCTACAAACAAGGTTTATTTTTACCTGGAACTCATATCCCTATCTTTCATCCGGATAAAATTCGTGAAACTCAGCCAGATTATGTACTAATTTTACCTTGGAATCTCAAGGAAGAAATTATGGAACAAATGGCATTTATTGGCGAATGGGGTGGACAATTTGTAGTGCCAATTCCTGAAGTAAAAATTTACCCATGTCCTGTTCCTGATAGGGTTTTAATAGCGTTGTAATTACTGAATATAAGTAATTCAGGATTCAAAAATTAGAATTCATAATTAATTAGTGTGGCTAAGCACCGCCAACAATTGAAATCATTAAATTTCCTCTAGGAAAAGTTACACGAATGATTTAGTGTTGTGTTTCATGATTGACTCCTGAATTACTTCTTGTTAAAAGGCGTATTTACCATAAAAATATTTACCATCTCACGACCAATAGGCTATTTACAAATTTCATTACTCTACTATGCCTAAATTACTGACCATTGCCATTCCTACTTATAATCGTGCTGAGTTACTGGATAAACAATTAGCATGGCTGGCTCAAGCTATCAAAGGTTTTGAAGATGAATGTGAAATTTTAGTTTCTGATAATTGTTCAACAGACAATACTCAGGAAGTAATAAAAAAATGGCAAACGATACTCAGCAGTATCACATTTAAATCAAATAAAAACTCCAAGAATTTAGGCGTAGTTAAAAATATTATGTATTGCCTGAATTCTACAACAACAAAATATGTTTGGACAATTGGTGATGATGACCCAATTCAGGATAGAGCTATTGCTTATGTAATCAGCAAACTCAGACAACACGAAAATTTATCATTATTATTCCTCAACTTTTCTGGACGCAATCAAATTACTGGTGAACCAGTTCACCCACCTACAATTGTTGGTAACCGTTGGTTTGATATAGATAGCGAAAATGGTGATGGTGACGGTAAAGCTATATTTGAACATTGTTTTTCAAAAAGTGTCGGTGCAGTTATCTTTTTGACGGCTACAGTCTACCGCACTGATTTAGTAAAACGCGCTTTACAAATTTGGCCAGATGCTGAGAATAACTGGATATCTTTAGCATATTTAGCTGGTTATTGTGCTGCGAATGGTAGTGTAATTGTCACTCAGGAAACTTATTTAGAATGTGTTGTTGGTGTGAGTTATTGGCAGAAAGAACCAAAATCTGCACTATTAATGCAATACAAACACATACCGGAAGTTATTTTAAAATTGCAAGAAAATGGATATTCTAAGCAATTTTGTAGACGGATGCTATTGCAAAATGGCAAAGAAGTCAACTGGAAAGTTTTCTTGGGTGCTTTAAGAAGATGGCCGATGTCCGCCATCAAGACAGTAGTTCCATTTTTGGCTTTAGTTAGCTTGTGTGCTTTTGACGTGATGATTTCTAAAGAGTTGAAATTGGCAGAATCAAGTGAAATATCTAGTCAAGAAATGCGCAGTTATGAGCCATAAACTACTCAAAATCTGAGGATTATACATCAAAAATTATGAGGTATTTATACCATGTTGAGTGCAATTAAACGGAAAATATCTACACTGTTTTCTGATTTGGAATACTACCTAGCTCGTTGGAAGCATAGCAGAAAATTGCCAGCATTAGAAGCAGGCGATCGCCAAATTCTAAATGCTCTCAAAAAAGACGGTGTTTGTGTCACAACACTTGCAGATTTAGGGTTAGATTCTAGCTCCGAACTCCTCAAAGCTGCTTACCAACAATTGTCTCAGATGGAAAATCCAAATAACAGCCATCTAGATGAAAGGTTGCCACAAATTTCCACAGTGACAGGTTTATCAGAATTTTCTAACTGGGGAAAAGAAACAAGGCTGCTCAACATCATCGAAAATTATATTGGTCTTCCTGTTGCTTTTCATGGCGTACATTTACGTAAAGATTTTCCTAGTAAACATCAATTTGGGACGCTGCTATGGCATAGCGATGCTGAAGACCGTCGCATTATCAAAATCTTCATTTACTTGAATGATGTTGAAGAAAAAACTGGCCCATTTGAATATATTCCCCGTTCTTTAGCTCCTGTATTTAGCTGGAAATATATTCAGCTTTACTACAAACTTTACAAGTCAGGTTATATGGGTATTGATGATGAAGAAGTTAAACCAATCATCCCTAAATCAGCTTGGAAATCCTGCCCAGGGCCAGCAGGTACAGTGATTATTGTAGATACGAAAAATGCTTTGCATCACGGCACAGTCCGCACAGAAGAACGGTCAGCATTGTTCTTTTGTTATACTGCTAACCCCCCGGAAAGACCAGACCTTTGTACGCAATATTGGGATGATACTTATCCGAGAGCAGAGTTACGTTCTGTGTTAGATGGAGTTAAAGTTTCAACTTAGAAAGGTAAATTACCTGTTTGTGTTGGAAAAATATCTAATTTAATTAACCGCAGAGACACAGAGAACACAGAGTAAGAGAAATAAAACTAACACAAAATATCTCTCATCTCTCCGTGTCGCGCCAGTTGCTACAAGTCGTGGAACCGCAAGGGCGCACTGGCTTCTCTCTGCCTCTGTGGTTCATCTCTTTTCTGTAATCAACATTCATTTTAAAGGAATCAATATGATCTTCACTGAAACTGAACTTAAAGACGCATTCATTATTGACTTAGAAGAAAAACCAGATCATCGTGGTTTTTTTGCTCGAAGTTTCTGCGCTCAAGAATTTGAAGCACGCGGTTTAAAGCCAACAGTTGCCCAATGTAACTTGTCTTTTAATTACAAAAAAGGCACTATTCGGGGAATGCACTATCAAATTTTACCCGCAGCAGAAACAAAATTAATTCGCTGCACTAAAGGCGCTATCTATGATGTAATTATTGATATGCGTCCCGAATCTCCTACGTTTTTATCGCATATCGGTGTAGAACTCACTCCAGAAAATCGCCGCGCTTTATACGTTCCAGAAATGTTTGCTCACGGTTATCAAGCGCTCACAGATGAAACCGAAGTTGTTTATCAAGTAGGTGAATTTTACACACCTGGATATGAAAGAGGTCTACGCTATGACGACCCATTTTTTAACATTGATTGGCCTTTAGATGTAACTGAAATCTCTGAAAAAGATTTAAATTGGCCGCTATTAAGAATGATGACTGTCGGTGGTACAGCTTCCAGATAATCTCACCTCTTTCTCTCTGCGCGACGCCAGTTGCTGCAAGTCGGTACTGCCCAACGCACTGGCTCTTCTGCGTGAAAAAAATAATTTAGGTAGAAATAAATGCCAAATAATATTCTATCTCCGATCGCCAACTCCTTCTCTCTAATCTCCAAAAAAATCCAAGCTCGCATCAATTACGCCAAAACCTTACAAGTTGTTTCCCTCAAACCAAAGCAACCTTCTAAAGGAAACGTACTCCTTTCTTATCGAATTGAGCCATTCTTATTAACTGGAGTTTAGACTAAAAGCGATATGAGAGAACGCAAATCAAAAGGAAC